>CANNRA010000048.1 GCA_947507735.1 Actinomycetota bacterium | reverse complement strand
GAGAGCCGCGCGGTGCTCCTCCGGGATCGGCGCGCGCCGCTGCCCGAGCCAGGAGAGGCAGCGGGAGGCGTCCAGGGCGTAGGGCTCGTCGAGGGCGCCGGTCGGGCAGGCGTCGATGCACAGCGTGCAGGAGCCACACCCGTCGCGCAGCGGGGCGCCCGGCTCGACCTCGGCGGTCGTGATGAGGGCGCCGAGCACGATCCAGGTGCCGAGGCCCGGCGCGATCAGCATCGTGCTCTTGCCGAAGAAGCCGATCCCGGCCCGCGCGGCGGCCTCACGGTCGACGTGGTCGTTCCCGTCGACGAGCACGCGAAAGTCGCCACCGAGCCGCGTGCCCAGGGCCTCCAGGCGCGCGCGCAGGTCGGCGTAGCGGTCGCTCCAGGTGTAGCGGGGCAGCCGGCCCTCGCCGGGCGCGAGCGGCGGCAGCGGCTCCGCCGGCACGGCAAGCGCCGCCGCAACGACGCTGCGCGCACCCGGTACGAGCAGCTCCGGGTGGCAAGACACCTCGGGGCGACGGGTGGTGAAGCCCATCGTGTCAAGCAGGCCGCGCGCGCGGCGGTCGGCGATCGCCTCCTCTGCGCGCGCATAGGGAGCGGCAGGCGTGGCGGCCACGGCGCCGAGGCCGAGCTCCGCCGCGAGCGAGGCGAGCGTCTTGGCCGTCACGTGCATCCCCTCTGGATACCATCGCGGGCATGCTGGCGGTGCGGATCCACGAGGACGGCGGGCCGGAGGTGCTGCGCCTCGACGAGGTGCCCGACCCCTCCCCCGGCCCCGACGAGGCGCTCGTCGCAGTGCACGCGGCGGCGCTCAACCACCTGGACGTCTGGATCCGCAAGGGCCTGCCCTCGGTGCCGAAGCCGCGCATCACGGGCGCCGACGGTGCAGGCATCCTGGTCGCGCTCGGCGAGGGAGCTGCGGCGGGAGCCACGGCGCGCGGCCTCGCGCTGGGCGCCCGCGTCGTGATCGATCCGAGCATTCGCGCCGTCTCCGATCCCACCGGCGCCGTGCGCGTTCCCGGCGAGAGCTTCGATGGCACCCATGCGCAGCTCGTCGTGGTGCCGGCCGCGAACGTGCACCCGTTGCCCGATCACGTCACCTTCACCGAGGCGGCGGCGTTCCCGCTCGCCTTCGTCACCGCGCACCGCATGCTGGTGACACGTGCCCGCCTGCAGCCCGGCGAGACGGTGTTCATCTGGGGCATCGGCTCCGGCGTGTCGACGGCCGCGCTCGCCATCGCCCGTGCCCACGGCGCTCGCACCATCGTCACCTCGTCCAGCCCGGCGAAGCTGGCACGCGCCCTCGAGCTCGGCGCCGACCACGCGCTCGACCACGCGCGCGAGGACGTGCGCTCCCTCGTGCGCGCGCTGACCGGCGGCGAGGGCGCCCACGTCGTCGTCGACCACGTCGGCGCCGAGACCTGGAAGACGAGCGTCGAGGTCGCGGGCCGCGGCGGCCGCATCGTCGTGTGCGGCGCCACCACCGGCCCGAACCCGCCGGCCGCGCTGCACCGGATCTGGTGGAAGGAGCTCTCGGTGCTCGGCTCAACGATGGGCGACGCCACCGACTTCGCCGCCTGCCTCGAGCTCGTCACCTCCGGCCGGGCCAGGCCCGAGATCGACCGGGTCTACCCGCTGAGCGAGATCCGTGCCGCGCACCAGCGGCTGGAGGCGGGCGTGCAGCTCGGCAAGATCGTGCTGGAAATCCCGCAGCCGTAGGGCGTTCGTCGCCGCCTCTCGCTTGACAGCGCCGCGGACGACTCCGGATACTCCGGCCCCGTGCTGGCCGCCCTGCTCAAGGACAATCACGACGCGTACGTCGCGCTCTCGATCGTCCACGTCCTGCTCTTCCTCGCCTGGCTCGGCGTCGACACGGCCGTCTTCTACACCAGCTTCCGCCTGCGCCGGGCGAACGTCTCAAGCGAGACGCGGCTCGAGCTGGCCCACATCCTCGTCTTCCTCGACCGCAGCCCGCGCATGGCGAGCCTGCTGATGGTGCCGGTCGCGCTCTCGCTCGCGTTCTCGGGCCACCTCGGCCTGAGCGGCCTCGGCGACGCGCAGCTGCAGCTGATCTTCTGGCCGCTGGTCGCGCTCACGGCGGCGCTGTCGTGGGCGCTCGTCCGCTTCGAGCGCGAGACGAATGCCGGCCACAGGGGCACGCCGTTCATGCGCCTCTACACCGCGGTGCTGACCCTGCTGAAGATCAGCATCTTCGGCTTCTTCATGGGCAGCGGCATCGCCACGCTGGTCGGCGTTGGCGGCCTCTGGAACACGCATGCCATCGCCTGGAAGGCGATCCTCTTCGCCTGCATCACGCTGGCGGGCCAGTGGATCGAGTGGGGGTTCCGCAGCTTCCCTGCCGCCTTCGGCGACCTGATCAGCAACGGTGAGACGCCCGAGCGCCTCGCCCGGCTGGACAAGGCGATCAAGGGCGCCTACCCGCCCGTGCTGACGCTCTACGCGCTCGTCCTCGCTGCCGCGATCATCGGCATCGCGAGCGCGCGCGGCGGCTTCTAGCACCGCCGCGCGCGCTCCCGTTGCCGCGGGCTACGCCCGCTCCGACCTCAGCCGTTGCGCTTCGACCAGGAGGGCACGACCGGCGCCTTCTTGTCGGCCCACAGGTTCCGCTCGGCGTCGAGGAAGACGTCCCAGTGGTTGTTCACGAGCGAGAAGAAGTCCTTGACGAGCACCTCGTCGAGGGCCATGCCGGGGTTCTCCTCGCGCCAGTTCGGCTGGACGATGTCGAAGCCGCTGCGGAAGGCGTCGAAGAGGCCCTCGAGCTTCTCCTTGCTGGTCAGGTACTGGATGCCGACGACGTTCCACTCGTTCTGCAGCAGCGCGTCGAAGTCGATCATCGCGTCGGTGCGCGTCCCGAGCTGCGAGAGCAGCGGATGGAACGAGATCGCCTTGCGCGGGCCGTCGCCGTGACCGAGCACGCGCGTGAGGCCGTCCTTGGAGCGCACGCAGATCGAGACGCCGGCGTAGCCCTCGGAGTGCGACAGCGAGCCGAAGAAGATGTGCTCGTACCAGTAGAGGAACTGCTCCAGGTTCTGCTCGGGAACGTCCCAGTACTCGAAGATGATGAACTCGAAATCGGTGTTTGGCATCAGCCGAGCATTGCGGGCGGGCCGGAAACTGTCAATCCGGAAGCGGCGCGTGCCGCGCGAGCCTGGCTCAGCCGAAGCCGAGGATGAACTTGGCATCCTCGGACATGCGCTCGGGCGTCCAGGCGGGATCCCAGACGAGGTTCGGCTCGCACTTCGTGACACCGCTCATCGCCTCGACGGTCTCGACGATCTGCTCCTGGATCATCGGCCCGACCGGGCAGCCCATCGACGTCAGCGAGAACGTGACCGTCACGGTGTCCGCGGCCACCTCGGCGTCGTAGACGAGGCCCAGCTCGACAATGTCCATGCCGAGCTCGGGATCCTCGACCGCGCGCAGGGCATCGAGGACTTCTTCACGCGTGATCGCTCCAGGGTCGGCCATCTAGCCATCCTAGCCAGCGGCGTCCGGGAGGCTGGCTACGGTGGTCACCAGTGCGCGCGGAAACCTGCGATTTCCAGGGAGATCACCGGCAGCCCGGCCCACGCTTTGCGAACGCCGCCGAGCGCGAGTGCGCCCGCCTCCTCGACCACTTCGGCATCGCGTGGCAGTACGAGCCGCGCACGTTCGTCCTCGCCGAGACGCCGGACGGCGCACCGCTCGAGGCGTTCGCCCCCGACTTCCACCTGCCTGGACTCGACCTCTACCTCGAGCTGACGACCGCCTCGCCCGCGCTCACCTCGCGCAAACGGCGCAAGGTGCGACTGCTGCGCGCCCGGCACCCCGAGGTGCAGGTGCGGCTGTTCGATCGGCGCGACCTGGCGGCGCTCGCGCGCAGCCACGGCCTACGGCTCGCGGCGTGACCGGTAGCCCCGGCCCGCTGCTGCTCTCGGCGGCGCAGCTCCAGGCCCGCGTCGCCGAGCTCGGCGCCGACATCGCCCGCGAGCTGGCCGGTGGCGACCTCGTGCTGGTGGCGGCGCTCAAGGCAGGCGTCCCCTTCTTCGCCGATCTCTCGCGCGCGATCGACCTCCCGCTCGCCCTCGACACGATCGAGCTGGAGCCGTTCGCCGCCGCTGCGCCGGGGGCCGCGGCCGGCCAGGGGCGGGCGCGCGTGCTGAAGGATGTCGACCTCGACCTGGCCGGCCGCGACGTCGTGCTCGTCGACTGCATCGTCGACACCGGCCTGACGCTGGCGTGCATCCTCCGTCACCTGGCCGGCCTGGCGCCGCGGTCGCTGGCGGCAGCGGTCATGCTCGACCGGCCGTACCGCCGTCTCGTCGCCGACCTGCCGCTCCACCACGTGGGGTTCGTCGCCCCGGATGTGCCGCTCGCGGGCTACGGGCTGGGCGACGGCGGGCGCCTCCATCACCTGCCCGGCGTGCACGTCCGCAGAGATATTTAGACATGCTTAAATTATCCGGCTAGACTCCTGCGGTGATCAGAACTCCGGCGCGCGGTACCTCCACCGCCGGCGCAGGCGAGCGCGTCCTGCGCGGCGAGAAGCGCCGCCTGCCGATCCTGCCGTTTCTCGGCCCGTCCTTCATCGCCTGCGTCGCGTACATCGACCCGGGCAACTTCGCGACGAACATCGCCGGTGGCTCGAAGTTCGGCTACACGCTGCTGTGGGTGATCGTCGCGTCGAACCTGATGGCGATGCTCATCCAGACGCTCTCGGCGAAGCTCGGCATCGCCACCGGGCGCAACCTGCCCGAGGTCTGCCGCGATCGCTTCCGGCGCCCCGTGACGATCGGGCTCTGGCTCCAGGCCGAGGCGATCGCCATCGCCACCGACCTCGCCGAGTTCCTCGGCGCCGCTCTCGGCTTCAAGCTGCTGTTCGGCCTCGACCTCTTCGTTGCGGCACTCGTCACCGCCGTCGCCGCCTTCGGCCTGCTGGCCCTGCAGCGCTACGGGTTCCGCCCCTTCGAGGCCGCGATTGCCATGTTCGTCTTCGGCATCGGCCTCTGCTACCTGATCGAGATCTTCATCGCCCACCCGCCGCTGGGCGAGGTCGCGCGCCACGCCGTCGTGCCCGGGTTCAAGGGCGAGGAGTCGGTGCTGATCTCGGTCGGCATCCTCGGCGCCACCGTGATGCCGCATGTCATCTACCTGCACTCGGCGCTCACGCAGAACCGGATCGTGCCAAGGACGACGGCCGAGGCGAAACGTCTGATGCGCTACACCCGCATCGACGTCGTGATCGCGATGACCTTCGCCGGCCTGATCAACATGGCGATGCTGGTGATGGCCGCCAGCGTCTTCTTCAAGAGCGGGCTCACCGACATCGACTCGATCGAGGGTGCGCACCGCACGCTCGTCCCGGTCCTCGGCGGCGCCGCGAGCGCTATCTTTGGCCTCTCGCTGCTCGCATCGGGACTCTCCTCGTCCACGGTCGGCACGCTGGCGGGGCAGGTGATCATGCAGGGCTTCGTGCGCCGTCAGATCCCGATCTGGCTCCGCCGGGCGATCACGATCATCCCCGCGCTGATCGTGATCGGTGTTGGCATCGACGCGACGCGCACGCTCGTGATCAGCCAGGTCGTGCTCTCGTTCGGCATCCCGTTCGCGCTGGTGCCGCTCGTCCGCTTCACCGCCGATCGCACGCTGATGGGCGAGCTCGTCAACCATCGCGTGACAACCGTGGTCGCCTGCGCCGTGGCCGTGCTGATCATCTGCCTGAACGGCTTCCTGCTGGTGCAGACCTTCGGCCTCGCCTAGCGGCGAGCCGGGCTACAGGTAGCCGAGCGGGTCGACCGGGGTGCCGTTGCTGCGCACCTCGAAGTGCAGGTGCGGGCCGGTCGAGTGGCCGGTGCTGCCAACCAGGCCGAGCTGCTGGCCCGCCGTCACCGACTGCCCAACCACCACGTCGACCTGCGACTGGTGACCGTACAGCGTCGCCATGCCGCCACCGTTGTCGACGACGACGGTGTTGCCGTAGCCATCGACCCAGCCAGCGACGATCACGGTGCCGGCGGCTGCGGCGACGATCGAGGAGCCCATCGCGGCCCCGATGTCGATGCCGGTGTGCATGCGGCCCCAGCGTGTGCCGAAGGGGCTCGTGACGGGCCCGCTGGCCGGCCACTGCAGGCGGCCAGGCGCCGATGTCTGCGCCTGCCCTTTCTGCTCGGCGGCCCTGCGGGCTGCCTCCTGGGCCACGCGGATCTGATCGCTGAGCCGGGCGCTGGCCGCGGCGAGCGCGTCCATCTCCTCGGCCTCCTGACGCTCCTGCGCGCTCAGCGTGTCGAGCGACTGCGCCTTGGCACTACGAGTGTTGGCCAGCTGCCCCTGCTGCGTGAGCAGCTGTGAGCGGACGAGGCTGACCTGCGAGGCGCGGGCGGCAATCACGCGCGCCTCGGCCGCGACGCCGGCAGCGACCTTCTTCGTGCGCAGTCGCGCGGCGCTCATGTCCCTGCGCGCGGTGGCGACGGCGACGACGATCCGCCGGTCCTCGGCGCTGATCTTCGTGACGAAGTCCATCGTGTCCAGGTAGTCCTGGATGCTGGTCGCAGCGAGCACGACGTCGACGGTGGTCGGGCGGCCCTGCTGGTAGAGGTCGACGATGCGCCGGTCGAGATGGCGCTCGGCCGTGCGGAACTGGCTGCCAAGCGCGATCAGGCGCTGCGTCTCCAGCTTGTACAGCTGGCGCAGTGCCGCCAGCCGCTGCTTGCGCAGGCCGAGGTCGCGCTTGAGCCCGGTCAGCTGGCCCGACACGGTGCCGACCTTGTTCTCGAGCGCGGAGATCTGGCCGTTCACCTCGGCGATCTCGGAGCGCAGGCCCTCCTCGCGCTGCTGGATCGTCGCGATGTGGCTCTTGAGCTGCTGGAGCTTCGCGTCGACCTGCTGCTTCTGCGAGACGATGTCGTCGGCGGCTGCCCCGGTCGCGGCAGCGAGCGCCACGACGGCAGCGGCGATCAGTGCAGGCAGGAGACGACGGCTCATGCGAGCCTCTTCGGCGCGCGCCAGCGCTCCCCTTCCCCGGTCAGGGCTGCGCTGCCTCGATCTGGCGCAGGGCGTCGGCGGCCTCGCGGCGCAGCGGGCCGACCTGCTCGCGGTAGTCGTTGTCCGAGATCTTGCCGGTGCGGTGGTCGAACTCCAGCTCCTTGAGCGCGCCGAGCGCACGGTCGCGCTCCTCGGCCAGCACGAGCGCCTGCGACGCGGCGGGGTCGAGGTCGTCGAAGAGATCGGCGGCCCCGGCGACGGTGGGCTCCCGCAGGAACGGCCCGGCGACCCAGAGCACGCAGGCGACCGCGGCGATGGCGCTGATGACGAGGGCGAGGGCGGTCATCTAGGCCCGGCCGTGGGCGCGGGCCGACTGGTAGCGCGCGACGAGGCGCCTCTGCTCGCGCGCGTCGGGCCACAGCGTGATGACCGAGCCGAGCACGAAGATGAGGCCGGAAAGCCAGATCAGGTTGACGAGCGGCTTGACGACCATCTTGAGGAAGATCGAGCCGTCCTCGTTGGGCTGGTCGAGGATCAGGTTGAGATCCTCCGCGCGCAGGAAGTCGGTGCGGATCGCCATCTCGTTGGAGACCTGCTGCTCGGCGAAATACTCGTTCTTGCCGGGCGCCATGACGCCGACCTGCTTGCCGCCGCGGTAGACGTCGACGAGGGCGCGCAGCTCGACGTGGTTGCCCTTCGGCTCGCGCGTCAGCGAGCGGTAGGTGACGGTGTAGCCACCGGCCGACAGCGACTGGCCAGGCTTGAGCTTGCCTTCGGTCTCCTTGCCGTAGGCGCTGGAGCCAGCGATGCCGGCGGCGAGCAGGACGATCGCCGCGTGCACGACGTAGCCGCCGTAGCGGCGCCGGTTGCGCGAGACGAGCTCACCGAGGGCGCGCAGCCAGCCGACGTTCGAGAGCGTGCGGCGGGCGCGTGTGCCGCGCCAGAACTCGAGCACGATCGATGCCAGCACGAACGCCGAGAAGGTGTAGGCGATCATGCCCGGCGTCGAGGAGCCCGCTCCTGCGATCAGCAGCGCGATGCCTGCCACGACCGCGGTGATCGCCGGGATGACGAAGGTGCGGCCGAGCGACTTCAGCGAGGCGCGTCGCCACGCGATCAGCGGCCCGATGCCCATCAGCAGCAGCAGCGGCAGCCCGAAGCTGCGCAGGAAGAAGTTGTAGTACGGCTGGCCGACCGTCACCGTGGTGCCACGCACCAGCTCGGAGAGCATCGGGAAGGCGACACCCCAGAGGATCGTCAGGCAGAGCGCGACGAGCAGCAGGTTGTTGTAGAGGAAGGTCGCCTCGCGCGAGATCAGCGACTCCAGCTTCGTCTTCGAGCGCAGCAGCGGCAGCCGCCAGAGGATCAGCGCCAGCGAGCCAACCACGCTGAAGCACAGGAAGCCGAGGAACCACGGGCCGAGCGGGCCCTCGGTGAAGGTGTGCACCGAGTTGAGCACGCCCGAGCGGGTCAGGAACGTCCCGAAGATCGACAGGTTGAACGCGAGCGCGACCAGCAGCATGTTCCAGACCTTCAACATCCCCTTCTTCTCCTGCACCATCACCGAGTGCAGGAAGGCCGTGGCGGCGAGCCAGGGCATCAGGGCGGCGTTCTCGACCGGATCCCAGGCGAAGTAGCCACCCCAGCCGATCTCCTCGTAGGCCCAGTGCGAGCCGAGCAACTGGCCGATGCCGAGGAACGCCCAGGCGATCAGCGTCCAGCGCCGCGTGACGATGATCCAGCGCTCGTCGGTGCGGCCGGAGAGCAGGGCGCCCATCGCAAAGGCGAACGGAATCGCCAGGCCGACGTAGCCGAGGTACAGGGCCGGCGGGTGGGCGATCATGTACGGGTTCTGCAGGCTCGGGTTGAGACCGAAGCCCTCGGCCGGCCGCACCTGCGTGGCGAACGGACTGGTGACGGCAACCAGCACGAAGGCGAAGAAGACGCCGCAGATGCCGAGCACGGGCACGACCCAGGCGATCAGATCCTGGGCGCGGCGCTGCAGGAAGACGGCGGCGGCCGCGAAGCCGGTGAGCACGAGCAGCCACAGCAGCAGCGACCCTTCCTGGCCGCCCCAGAAGGCCGACAGGCAGAAGTACCAGGGGAGCTTGCTCGACGTGTGGTCGGCGACGTAGACGAACGAGAAGTCGTGGCGCAGCAGCGCGCTGAAGAGCACGATCGAGGCCACGACAGCAGAAGCGAAGGCGGCGTAGAGCGCCCTCTGCGCCGAGACGGCGAGACGGCGGCGGCGCTCACGGGCGGCGAAGGCGCCCGCAACCGTGGCGTAGAGAGCAAGCGCAAGGCAGACGAGGAGCGCTGCACGTCCGACCTCAGACACGCGTTACGACCCGTTTGTGGTGGTCTCACCGTCGTGCTTGGGCACGTACCGCGACGGGCACTTCGTGACCATCGAGTCCTTGACCGAGACGAACGTCCCATCAACCATTGAGCCCGTCACGGTCACATGCTGATCGACCTTGAACATGTCGGGCACGGTGCCGGTGTAGACGACGGGCACCTTGGTGGTGCCGGCGACATCGCGGATGACGAACGTGAGGCCAGCGGCGTGGGCATCACCCTTGACGGGGCCGATCACCTGGCCGGCGAGGGCCACCTTGCCGGTGTGGCCGGGCAGCTCGCTGGGCTGGACGGTCGGCGTGCCGCCGCCCGCAACCGCCGAGTACAGCAGGAAGACCGCGAGCACCGCTGCGACGGAGAGGGCGATCAGAAGGCGGGCGGGATTGCGTCTGCGTGCCATCGGAGAGGATTATAGCCGGTCGGGGGCGGCGTGACCGCCGGGTTGCCGGCCGGCGATTCAGTCGCGCGAGACGTTGCCCTCGTGCAGGCTGCGGCGGGGCGGCACGCGGTAGCCGTGCTCGACGCAGAGGCTCCCGGGCGACTCCTCGGTGAGCGCGTCGCAGTAGCCCTTGCCGTACGCGGCGCGCATGAACGCGGCGACGACCTCGATGTTCCACTCCGTGACGTCGGAGGCCTCCCGCCAGAGATCGGCCAGACGGAGGTCGATGTCGAGCTCGAGGAGGTCGACACGGGTGGGGAGCGCAGCCATGGAACGAGGGTAGAAAGCTCGTCGGACAGACAGGAATCCGCGTCTACACTGCCTGCCTTGGCCGCCGTCGTCCTTGCCCTGCTCTCCTCGCTGGTCTGGGGAAGCGCCGACTTCTGGGGCGGCACGCTCACGCGCCGGCTGGCTGCGATCTCCGTGGCGGCGCTCTCACAGGTCGCCGGGTTTGGCGCGCTGCTGGTCGTCTGGGCGATCGTCGGCGAGACGCCGGACGGCCATGCCCTCTGGCTCGGCGCGATCGGCGGCATCGGTGGCGGCATCGGCCTCGCCTGCTTCTACAAGGCGCTGGCGATCGGAAAGATGAGCATCGTCTCCCCCATCTCGGCCTGCGGCGCCGCCGTGCCGCTGATCATCTCGCTGGCCTCCGGCGAGCGGCCGGCCGTGGTCGCGCTGGTGGGTGCCCCGGTGGCCCTCGGCGGTGCCGTGCTGGCCTCCATCCAGGAGCACGCGGCCGGCCCCGGTGACCGGCGCCAGGCGGTGCTGCTCGCCGCCGCGACCGCCCTCGGCTTCGGCGTCTTCCTCTACCTGCTCGGCCTGGCCGGCCAGGGAGGCTCCACCTTCTCGGCGCTCGTCGGCGCGCGGCTCGGCTCGCTGTCGCTGCTGGTGGTGCTGCTGCTCGCCCTGCGCCGTTCGCCGCGCGTGCCCCGTGGCTCGCTCCCGGCGATCGCCGCGGTCGGGGTGCTCGACACGCTGGCGAACGGCCTCTTCGTGGCGGCGAGCGCGCGCGGGCTGCTGTCGGTCGTGGCCGTGCTCGGCTCGGTGTACCCGGTCGTCACGCTCCTGCTCGCGCAGCTCGTGCACGGCGAGCGGATCACGAGGGTGCAGCGTCTCGGCGTCGGCATCGCCGTCGTGGGCGTGTGCCTGGTCAGCGCGGGCTGAGCCCGGCAGCCGGCGCCACCGACCGCTCACCGCCGCCGCGACTACCATCTGAGCCATGCTCGACCCCAAGGTCTTCAAGGCGTACGACGTCCGCGGTCTCCACGGCACCGAGCTCGACGAGGAGGGCGCCTACGCGATCGGCCGCGCCTACGTCGAGCAGTTCGAGCCGCGCACGATCGCGGTCGGCCGCGACATGCGGCTCTCCTCCCCGACGATGGCCGCCGCCGTCATGGAGGGCGCCGCCGACGCAGGCGCCCACGTGACCGACATCGGCATGGTCGGCACCGAGATGCTGTATTTCGCCGTCACCGAGCTCGAGCTCGAAGGCGGCATCGCCGTCACGGCCTCGCACAATCCCAAGGAGTACACGGGGATGAAGATCGTGCGGCGCGGCGCGCTGCCGGTCGGCGGCGAGTCGGGCCTCAACGACGTGCGTGACCGCGCGCTGCGGGGCCTCGTCCCCACCGGGCGCCGCGGCACGATCGAGCGGCGCGACATCACCGCGGCCTACGTCGAGAAGGTGCTCTCGTTCATCGACGTCTCCGCCGTGAAGCCGTTGCGCGTGGTCATCGACGCCGCGAACGGGATGGCCGGCGCGATGCTGCCGCCCGTGCTCGGCCGCCTGCCGATCCAGGCCATCCCCTGCTACTTCGACCCCGACGGCAGCTTCCCGAACCACGAGCCGAATCCGCTGCTGCCCGAGAACCGCGAGTTCATCGTGGCGAAGACGCGCAGCGAGGGCGCCGACCTGGGCGTGGCCTACGACGGTGACGCCGACCGCTGCTTCTTCGTCGACGACACCGGCGAGTTCGTGCCGGGCGACTTCGTCACCGCGCTGCTCGCCGAGTCGATCCTGGCCAAGGAGCCCGGCGGCAAGGTGATCTACGACGTGCGCGCCTCCTGGGCCGTGGCCGAGACGATCAAGCGCGCCGGTGGCATCCCGCTCATCAACCGCGTCGGCCACGCGTACATCAAGCACCGCATGCGCAAGGAAGAGGCCCTCTTCGGCGGTGAGGTGTCGGCGCACTACTACTTCCGCGACTTCTCGCAGGCCGACTCGGGTGTCGTTCCCTTCCTGCTGATGCTCGAGCTGATCTCGAAGAGCGGCCGCAAGCTGAGCGAGATCCTGGCCCCGTACCGCAGCACGTACTTCATCACCGGCGAGATCAACACCCCGGTCGCGGACGTCCCGCTCAAGCTGCAGGAGATCAAGGAGCGCTACGCCCCGATCGCCCGCATCTCGCACCTCGACGGCATCTCGGTGGACGCGGAGGACTGGCACTTCAACGTGCGGCCCTCCAACACCGAGCCGCTGCTGCGCCTCAACCTCGAGGCGCGCTCGCAGGAGCTGCTGGACACGATGTGCGCCGAGGTGCTCGGGCTGATCCGCGCGTAGGGGCGGCGACGGGCGTCGGCTGGGCGCGCCGCTAGGATGGCGCCGATGCCGCAGCGCCTCGAATTTGGCAAGGTCACCGACCGCAAGCCGCCGTTCCGCTACTCGGCGCTGACCCGCGTCGCCTTCTCGGACACGGACGCGCAGGGCATCGTCTACTACGGGCGCTACATGCCCTACTTCGACCTGGCGCGCACCGAGTACCACCGGCACCTCGGCCTGGCCGGGGTCAAGGCGGACGGCTACGACTTCGTGATGCGCGCCAACACGGTCGAGTACTTCGCGCCGGCGCGCTTCGACGAGCTGATCGAGGTCTTCGTGCGGCTGCGCCGCATCGGCTCGACCTCGGTCACCTACGAGTACCACGCCTGGCGCGTCGCCGACGACACGCTGATGGTCACCGCGCAGCAGACGCTCGTGCTGGTGGACATCGCGCGCCAGTCCCCTGTACCGATCCCCACGGAGTTCCGCAGCGTCTTCCAGACCTTCGAGCACGGCGCGCTCGAGATCGCCGCACCGAGCTGAGCTGGCTGACGTGAGCAGCACCGTGAACAGCGCCCCGCTCGAGGCCGCCGTCCAGGCCGTCGAGCAGCTGCTCGCGACCGGCGGCGACGCCGACGACGTGCTGCGCGACGCGGTCGCAGCGGTGCACGGGGGCGCGCCCGGGATCGAGTGGCTCGGCATCTCGT
>CANNRA010000047.1 GCA_947507735.1 Actinomycetota bacterium | reverse complement strand
TGGCTGGTCGTGGCGGCGGCGATCGCCGGCGTTATTGCCGTCGCCGGTCGCGGCGGCGACAGCAACCACTACGCGCTCGACCAGCTGCGTGACTGCCTCGCCCTGCACGGCTCGCTCGTCGTCGTCGACGCCGGTGCCCGCGGCAGCGAGGGCGCAGCGACGCTCGACCTGCGCGGCGACAAAGCCCGGCTCGCCTTCGCAGCGACGGGCAAGGAGGCGAGGGAGATCGCCCGTGCCGTCCAGGGCGCCAAGCGCCACGGCAACCTCGTCGTCTACTCGGCGCTCGACGCGCAGGGCTCGGTGCCCGGGCCGCACGCCCGCACTGTCGTGACGGGCTGCCTCAGCGTCGGCGAGGGCCGGCCGCAGCTCGCCGCAACCGGCTACGTCTACCCGGCGGCTGTCCTCGACCAGTTCCTTGCCGCCTGCAAGGACGCGGAAACGACGCAGGCGCAGTGCCGCTGCGTGCTGACCCAGGCCCAGGCCGTAGCTCCGCCCGACGTGTTCGAGCGGCTCGCCGTCACCACGGTGCCGGCCGAGGAGGAGCTGATGACCCGGCTCCTCGATAGCTGCGCGCTTGTCGGTTGACGGCTCAGTCGGCCGGGCGCGCCACGGTCATGACCTGCCCCACCGAGCGCACCTCGTTCGGCGGCACCCGGTGTGCGCGCAGCACCCGGCCGACGCCGCTGCGGCGCACCAGGTAGTTGATGACGGCGCCCTGGGCGTCGAGCTCGATGTCGCTCACGGTGCCCAGCTCCTCGCCCGCATCGGTCACCACCGGCATGCCGACGAGACCGAGCCCACGCCGCAGCAGGAGCAGGGCCGCCTGGTCGCGGAACGCCAGCTCGAGCGCCGCCAGGCCGTGCAGCCCCAGCGAGTCGCCCTCGAGGCTCGAGAGCGCCGAGGCCGGCGCCACGACCGTGGTGTCGGGGGTTGCGCCGGCCGCCACCACGACGTAGGCGAGGCGGTGCTCGTCCACGTCAAGGAGCAGCTGCGCGGGGCGGCCGAGCTGCAGGCCCTCCGCCATCGCGACGACGTCGCGGTCTGCCAGGTCGTTCAGGGTGATTGCCATCAGGTCACCGTAGCGCGGCATGGCCTCCGCCCGCGAATCCGGCACGGCTCCGGGTAAGGACAAGCGGATATCATCTGGTGTGGCCACGTCCCGCGAGGGACGCGCACCGGGGGGCACCGGACAGTGACGGTCAACCAGGAGGGCGTGAACCATCGGGAGAGGCATCGGGAGGGGAGTAGCCGTGGCGGTTGCGGTCGTTGCCGCAGCGGCTGCGCTGATCACCGTTTCCGGTGCGCGAGCTTCCGGACCGGGAGCTGCCGACCTCAACCATGACGGCGTCTTCGACGACCTCTCCGCGCAGATCGCGCCACTCGCCGCGAGCGCGCGCATCAATGTGATCGTGCGCCTCGACCAGACGCCGACCGACGCATCGGTCGCGGTGCTCCAGGCGGCGGTCGGCACGTTCTCACTGGGGCGACTGCTGCCGCTCGTCGACGGCTTCTCGGCCACGGTGACGAAGACGCAGGTCGCGGCGCTGCGTGCTGCCGCGGGTGTCCGCTCGATCGAGCAGAACGGCACCGTGGTCGCTGACAACGTGCCCGGCAATGCCGACTTCGGCGTGACGAAGGCGCGCGCCGACGTGCCGTCGCTCGACGGCGACGGCGACGGTGCTGCCGCCACCTACAGCGCGAGCGACCTGGTGGCAGCCGTCATCGACACCGGCATCGACGCCACGCACAACGACCTCAGCGGCGGCAAGGTGCTCGCCTTCGTCGACTGCACGCATCCGTCCGGCACTCCCGTCTGCACGCCGACCTCGCCGTACGACGACCACGGCCACGGCACGCACGTCGCGGCGACGATCGCGGGCACGGGAGCCGGCTCCAGCCAGCCGGGAGTCGCGCCCGCTGCGGGCCTGGTCGGCATCAAGGTGCTCGACAGCACTGGCTCTGGCACCTTTGCGATGGTCATCGCCGGCGTCCAGTGGGCGGTCGCGCACAAGGCGGATTACGGCATCCGCGTCCTCAATCTCTCGCTCGGCGACTCGGGCAGCTCGGACGGCACCGACGCGCTCTCGGCCGCGGTCAACGCCGCTGTCGCCGCGGGCATCGTCGCCGCGGTCGCGGCGGGCAACGACGGGCCGGCGCTGCACACGGTCGCTGCGCCCGGTGCGGCCGCCGACGCCCTCACCGTGGGCGCGATGATCGACACCGGCAGCAATGGCTTCGCGCAGGCGTACTTCTCCAGCCGCGGGCCGACCCTGGACAACCGCGTCAAGCCGGATGTCTCGGCGCCCGGCTGGAATATCGTCTCGGCCGACGCCTGCACGACGGGCAGCGGCTGCAATCACAACGCAACCTCGACCAAGAGCGGCACCAGCATGGCGACCCCGTTCGTCGCGGGCGTGGTGCTCCTGCTGCTGGATGCGCAGCCTTCGCTGACACCGGCGCAGGTGAAGTCGCTGATCATGGCCACCGCCGTCGACTGGGGTCCCGTCGGCACCGACAACGAGTTCGGCGCCGGGCGTCTCGACGCCTACGCTGCGCTTGCGGCTGCGGGCGCCGCCTTGACTGCCCCGCCGACGCCGCCGGCGCATGCCACCTGGACGGTCTCCGTGACCGACGTTGGCGCCGGTGGCACCGGCTCGGTTGACCTGCCGCTCGCCGTCTCCTCCGGCGGCGCCGCGCTCGCTCTCTCGGCCAGCTACACGACGGCGGCCACGAGCCCGTCGGGGTTCGCCCAGCTGATCACGCCCGGCAGCGTCGTCTCCTCCGGCAGCTTCCTCGGTCGCGACTCGTTCACCCTGGTCGGAGGTGCCGCGGCCGGCACCTGGACGCTCCGCCCCCGTTCCACGAGTGGTGCTCTCGCCTACGTGCTCGACGTCTCCGGCAGCATCAACGCGCCGTCGATCTCGGGCACCGTCTCCGACGGCCAGACGCTGACCGCCGCCACCGGGACCTGGAGCGGCGCCTCGTCGGGCTTCACCTACGCCTGGCAGCGCTGCGATGCCGTGGGCAGCCGCTGCAGCGCCATCACCGGTGCCACTGCGAGCACGTACGCGGTCGTCCCCGCCGACATCGGCTCGACCGTGCGCGTGCTGGTGACGGTGCCGGTCGGCAGCGCGACGGGCCGGGCGCTCTCGGCCGCGACGGGGGCTGTCGCGACGACGCCGCCGGTCAACACCGTCCTGCCCGGGACAAGCGGGACCGCTGGCGACGGGCAACTGCTCACCGCGTCGACCGGCACCTGGACGGGCACGACGCCGACCTTCGCCTACCAGTGGCAGCGCTGCACCGCAGGCCCGGTCTGCACGTCCGTCACCTCGGCCACCGCCTCGACCTACACCCTCGTCTCGGCCGACATCGGCTCGTTCATGCGCGTGCGGGTCACCGCAACGAACGCCGCCTCCCCCGTGCAGGCCTTCTCCGCCTTGACGGCCGCGGTCGCCTCGGCGCCGCCCGTGGCGACGGTGCTCCCCGCGATCTCGGGCACCGCGCAGGACGGGCAGACGCTGTCCGGCGGGCTTGGCACCTGGACGGGATCGCTGCCGATGACCTTCGTCAAGCACTGGGAACGCTGCGACGCAGCCGGCGTGACCTGCGTGGCGATCAGCGGCGCGACCTCGCTGACCTACGTCGTCGGGCCAGGTGACATCGGCTCGCGGCTGCGCTTCTCCGTGGGCGCGACGAACGTATTCAACTCGCCGGGCCAGCTGACCTCGCTGTCCTCCCCGACCGCGGTCGTCGTGGCCGCTCCCCCGCCGCCTGTCGTGGTCGCCGGTGGCGGTGGCGGTGGTGGCGGTGGTGGTGGTGGTGGTGGTGGCGTCAACCCCGACCTCCAGACAACGATCTCGGTTGAGCGGCCGGTCATCGTCAACGTCGGTGACACCGTCCGCTACATCATCAGCACGACCAACCTCGGGCCGGGCGGCGCGCAGCTGATCTACCTCGCCGTGGCGCTGCCGGCTGAGGCGGAGCTCGTCGGCACCGAGGTCGACCGCGGCTCCGGCTGTGCGGGCACGGCGCAGCTCACCTGCTTCCTCGACTTCCTCACGCCGCCGCAGGTCGCCACCGTCAAGGTGACGATGCGTGTGCGCGGCGGGAGCCAGCTCGTGCTGGCGGCTACCTCGACCGGCTTGCAGCCCGACAACAACGTCGCCGACAACACGGCAACCGCGACCATCACCCTCGGTGCGCCGGTTCCGGCACCTGCTCCGGCGCTGGCGCTGCCCGTGCCGCGCAGCACCGAGGTGCGCGAGACGCCGCAGGCACCCAGTGGCGTGCGCGTCACGACCACCGCGAATGCTGCCGAGAAGCTGGCGGTCGTCAAGACCGCCGCTGCGAAGCTCGCCGCTGTGAAGGTGGCTGCCCAGACGGTCGCCGCTACGCGCGTCGCGGTGGCCAAGCTTGCCGCTGCGAAGACGCCGGCGGCCCGCGTCGTCGCGGAGAAGGAGCTCGTCGTGAAGCAGGCCGCAGCCAGGGCCGCCGCGGCGAAGGTGGTGGTGCTGGCCGCGATCGCGAAGAAGGCGGCCGCTGCCGTCGCGCCGAGGGTCATCGCGCGCTCAGCCGCCGCCGTGCTGCGCTAGCGGACGTGGCAGTGCCCGGCCACCGCGGCCGCTAGCCTGCCGCAGGTGACCGCCGACCCCCGAGCCGTGCTCGACGCCTTCGACCGGTTCGGCAACGGCCCGCTCTCGTCACTCGTGGCCTATGACGCACCGTGGCAGGCCTTCCACCTTGGCGGCGGAGGTGTCGTGCCGTACCTGGAGGCGCCGCGCGCGGCGGTCGCCTGGGGCGACCCGCTCTGCCCGCCCACCGTGGCGGCCGCTGCGCTCTCCGAGTTCGCCCAGGCGATGCGCGACGAGGGCCGCGGCGTGTGCGCGATCGCCGTGGGCGAGGCGACGGCACGCGAGGCGCTCGGGCTCGGCTTCTCGGCCTTCAAGATCGGTGAGGAGCCTCGCTTCGATCTCGCGGCGTGGCGTCGCCCAACCGGAAACCGTGGCAAGAAGCTGCGCTGGGCCGTCAACCACGCGCGCGCCGAGGGCATCGAGATCGAGGAGTACCGGGTTGCCGAGGGGCGCGATTCGCGGCTCGATGCCGATGTCGAGGCGGTGGTCGCCGGCTGGCGCGCCGCGCTCGGCCGCGAGGAGCCGCAGTCCTTCATGCGCACAGCGCCGCTGCAGGGCGCCGAGCGCAAGCGGCTGTTCATCGCCCGCCGGAACGGCGTGGCCGAGGCGTTGCTCGCGTGCGCGCACCTGCCGGCGGCGAACGCGTGGTACCTCGAGGACGTTGTGCGCGTCTCGACCTCGGTGAACGGTGCCACCGAGCTGCTCGTCGTCGAGGCGCTCGCGCGCTTCCGCGAGGAGGGCGCCGCGTCGGCGTCGTTCGCCCTGGCCCCGATGCGCGGCGTCGACGACCAGCTCGACCGGCGCGCGCGGGTGATCGGCTCGGTGCTCGCCATCGCAATCCGCGGCTTCGATCGCCGGTACGGCTTCCGGGCGATCGCCCGCTACGAGGAGCGCTTCGCGCCGACCGAGTGGTTGCCGCGCTACATCCTCTGCCGGCCGGCGCTGCCGCGCCCCGCGACCATTCGCGCGGCCGTCCGCTACCTGATGGCCTAGCGGCCGCGGCGGGCGGGCGGCTTGCTGGAGCCGTCACGCGGTGGGCCGAGGATCGCCTCGCCGCGGCGGCGTGCGCGGCCCGTCGCGAGCAGCCACTCGACGATGTCGTGGGCCGTCTCCTCCAGTGGGCGCGGCTGGTAGCCGAGCTGCCCGGCGGCCTTCTCGTGCGAGACATGGGGCGAGGAGCGGATCACGCTGAGCGCCTCGCGCGTGAACCCGGCAGCCTCGGCGCCGGCCCAGACGCGCTCGACCAGCGGCAGCGACCGCTCGGCCAGGCCGATGCCGGCGACGTACGACGGCGGCTGCACGCCGTTCGCGTGCGCGACGAGCCGGGTGATGCGCTTGAGCGTCGCCCACTCGCCGCCCAGCAGGTAGCTCTCGCCGGTGCGGCCGGCGCGCTCCGCAGCGAGCATCCCCTCGGCCACGTCGCGCGCATCCACCCAGTCGAAGCCCCCGCTGAGGAGCACGCGCGGCCGACGCACGGCGACCGCCGCGAGCAGCGTCCCCATGCGTGATGGCTCCAGGTCGTACGGCCCGACGACAGCGGTGGGGTGCACGATCACCGCGTCCAGCCCACGGGCGACGGCGGCCCGCACCTCGCGGTCGGCGGCTGCTTTCGTGAGGGCGTAGGCGGGCAGGTCATGGCTCTCGGCGGGGGCGGCCGTCTCGTCCAGCGGGACGGGGTCGGAGAGGCGCTTGCGCTTCTTCTTACCGACGGTGGTGCGCGGATGGTCGAGCACGTGGCGACGGCAGTCGAACGCCTGCACCGAGCTCGTGTGGATGACGCGGCGGACGCCCTGCGCGAGCGCGGCCTCGACCACGTTGCGCGTCCCGTCCACGTTGGTCGAACGCACGCTGCCGTCCGGGTCGCCGGTGATCGAGATCAGCGCTGCCAGGTGGAAGACGACGTCGGCGCCGGTCAGGGCGCGCTGCACGGCTGCGGCATCGCGGACGTCGCACTCGACCCAGCTGGTGCCGGGCGCCCCTGCCTCGTCGGGCAGCGGCCTGCGTCCGACGACACGCACCTCCCGCCCGGCCGCAACCAGCGCCCGGCAGAGGTTGACGCCCACGTGGCCCGTGGCCCCGGTGACCACGACGACGCCCATGTCAGCGCCTCGGCACGAGCGAGGAGAGGCGCAGGTCGGCGTCCTCGCGGTAGTGGACGTTGCCGACGATCGTGTTGCGGCCGGAGCGGCTGCTCAGCACGATGCGCAGCGGCAGCGCGGTGTCGGTGTCGAGCCACCACTCCACCTTCTCGGTGCCGCGGCTCGCCCCGCCGATGGTCGCCGTCGTGCGCACGTGCACGGCCGTGTGCGTGACATCGCCGACGAGCACGTTGTCGATGCCGAGCTCGTGGATCTCGCCGTCCTCGAACCCCTTCGCGGTGATGCAGTGGTACCGACGTACCGCGGCCGGGCCGCGCCTGTCGGCGGAGAGGGTCGTCGTGGCGGCGGTGCCGGCCGCGGCCGTCAGCAGGGCGCCGGTGCAGGTGTAGCGCGTCGTGTCGGTCTCCCAGAAGAAGCGGTGCTGCTCGCTGGTGGCGCGCAGCTCGCTGCCGTCGGGCGTGGAGCACAGATCCCAGGTGGTGCTGCGGCCCTCGAGGGCGCGCCAGTCCAGGTGCAGGCCGCAGGCAGAGCGCGTCACGGTCAGCGTCGTCGTTGCCGGGTAGCGGTGCCGCGCGCCGCCAAGGACGTCCACCGACTCGGAGCCCGTGGTATCCACTGCGTACACGCCTTCGAGCTGCTGCACGGCCTGGTCGTTGTCGCGGAAGCGCTGCAGCGCCTGCTCTACCGTCACCACCTTCACGTGGTCGCGCGCGAAGAGGCCGGCCCGGGCGCCGACGATCCCGGCGATCACGAGGGCGCCAACGGCAGCACCCAGCAGGACGCGGCCGCGGCGAGAGCGGATGAGCCTGCGCATCCGGCGAGCGTAGCGCGAGCCGCGGCGGGCCTCGCTCGTGAACCCGCCGGCCCGAGCGCCCTGGCTAGACCCCGGCTAGGCGGTGGTGCGGTCGCGCGAGGCGACCATCAGCGACAGTCCCTCGCGGTGGCCGAGCAGGCTCGTCTCGAGCAGGCGTCGGGCGCGCTCGGTGCGCAGGCCTGCGTTCAGCGGCCGGGCGGCGCGCCGTCCCAGCTCGCGCGTGTCCACCGGCACGATGCGCCGCGCGTCCAGGCCGAAGGCGGAGGCTGCCGCGCACGAGAAGGAGTAGCGGTCGATCAGGCTGGTGCCCGCCACGTGCAGGATGCCGAGGCGGCGGCGCAGCGCTGCCTCGACCGAGGCGGCGGCGAGGTTCGGCGCGTAGGTCGGCGTTCCGATCTGGTCGACCGGAGCGATCACCTCGACACCGTCGGCGAGCTGGTGCAGCAGCCGTGTGACGACGTTGCGGCCGTGCGGATCCCAGCCAAAGACACCGGCGGTGCGGATGATCAGGCCCTCGTGCGCGAAGACGATGCGCTCGGCCTGGGCCTTCAGCTCGCCATGCACGCTCATCGGCGCCACCGGGTCGGTCTCGGCGTACGGGCCGTTGTTGCCGTCGAAGACGTGGTCGGACGAGTAGAACACGAGGTGTGCGTCGTGGGCCGCGGCGCGCTGGGCCACCTTCTGCACGTCGGAGACGCTGACCTCGACGGTCACCGCGTGCGGCGCGTCCCAGAGCTCGGCGTCGCCGGTGGCGGCGGCCAGGTGGATGACGTCGGGCTGCGTCGTGCGGACGACGCGCTCGATGTCCTCGGCCGAGTGGATGTCCAGCACCATGTTGCCGGGCGCGGGCTCACGCGTGACCGTGCCGATGGCGTCGTGGCCGGCATCGGCGATGGCCTGCATCAGGGCCCAGCCAACCACGCCGGTGGCACCGATCACCAGGTGGGTCTCGGGCGGGGAACCGTTTGCATCTCTCACGGCTGGAAGATCGGCCGCGGCGATGGTTTGTTGAACGTATGCGTGAAGGCGGCGGGGCTGGGCTGCGAACCCGAAGCAGCCTGAAGGCCAGAACCACTGTCAACCAAAGTCGGGGCAGACCCGGGTTGATCTCCGACCAGTCCAGCTCGCCGCACTCAAGGATGATCTTCCTGGCCTTAGCCGAGAACTCCGGGACGGGCAGCCAGTCGCTGAAGAGCCTGCCGTTCACATAGCCGAACCCTCTGAGGTAGGACTGGACGTCTCCTCGTTCCTCGGGCGTCGTGTCCAGCACCATGAAGATCTGCTCCAAGAGCGAGTGGACATCGCCACCATCAGCCCGGGTGAGCGAGGCGACAGCGTTCGTGAACTTGGCCTTATCGAAGATCCCTGTGTCTTCAGCGAAGAAGCAGAACAGCAGCCTGGTGAAGAAGACGTTCAACGCATGGAGGTCTTCGCTGCCTGAGACAGCGTTGAGCTTGAGGATCTCGTCGTAGAGGCGAGCCATCTTCTCGGCAGCCTTGACGTCGGCGTAGTGGAGGCTCTCCAGCTGGGCCTTCTCGATCCCAGCCCATGGCAGGAAGAACTCAACGTTCGCCCTCAGGCGCTCAAGCGGCACATCCAGGGTGTCACTCGTCTTCATGTCCCGGGCAACGAGCTGGACGCCATCAGAGACGATCAAGAACCTCGGCCTCTGCTTGAGGATCCGAGCATCGGAGGCTGCCGCATCGATCAACAGGTGAACGTCTGACCCCTGCTCGTCCTCGGGGATGAAGCGCCAGTAGACGTTCTTGAGCCAGATGACCTCGTTAGCCCCAGTAGCCTTGTTCAGCGAGCCGGTCTGCAGACGCTTCAGCGAGGACTTCGCGAAGCCGTAGGCATCGAGGAGGTCATAGATCAGGTCGAAGCCACGCCCTAGATCAAGCGCAGCGACTTTCTCCTCAACCGAGCCAAGATCCATGACCAGTCAACCTAACGGACCTGGCCGATAGAGGCGGGTCACGCGGATCCCCTCGGCTCCACACTCCCGCCTGTGGGCATCGCCTACATCCTGACCACGAGGCGATGCCCGGTCTGATTGAGCGCTCTCCTGTCCCGCAGAGGCTTTGGTGTGTCCCGTGTTCAGCTTGCGCACGTCCAGAACAGCCCCGACGGAAGGGACCCAGCCTGTCTACAGCAGTCGCGGGGGTGGGGGTGGCCCTCGTGTGGCCCCCTGTGTGGCCCCCATGTCCGCCACGATGCTGGCAACGTGCGCAGTTGCACCCGCTTTCCTCATGGCTACAGGCGTTCTAACGATGGGCCGTGTTGGGTTCGAACCAACGACCTTGGGATTAAAAGTCCCCTGCTCTACCGACTGAGCTAACGGCCCCGATGGGCGCCGCAAGGCACCTGGGGCGAAGTGTGACACGCGTCTGCCCGTCGCCGCAGGTCGCACCGCCCGGCACGGCTCCGATGTCACGGCGCCGCCAGCGCAGCCCGGCCGCGGCCGCACAGCCCCCAGCGCCTGCGCTACGCTTCTCCCCGTCAGCCATCACGAGCGGCGGAGGGAACAGGCCCGACGAAGCCGCAGCAACCGGAGCCCCACAAGGCTCGCCAAGGTGCTCCATCCTGCGCGAGCCGGTCCGTCCCGGGCGGCAAGCGGAAGATGACCGACACCGCCACCCGCCTCACAGCGGAGGGCACCGAGGCCCCGGGATCTGGGGACTCACTCGTTCCCGGGACAGAGCGCCCGGAAATGGGCAAGGAGGAACACCAGATGGCGAACCACAAGCCGGAGACGCTGGCGCTGCACGCCGGCCAGACCGTCGACCCGACCACGAAGTCGCGGGCGGTGCCGATCTACCAGACGTCGTCGTACGTCTTCGACGACACGCAGCACGCCGCCGACCTGTTCGCGCTGGCCGTGCCGGGCAACATCTACACGCGGATCATGAACCCGACCTGGGACGTCTTCGAGCAGCGCATCGCTGCGCTCGAGGGCGGCATCGCCGCGTGCTCGACCGCGTCGGGCCAGGCCGCGGTGACCTACGCCGTGCTCAACATCACGCGCACCGGCGAGAACATCGTCTCGGTGTCGACGCTCTACGGCGGCACGTACAACCTGTTCGCGCACACGCTGCCGCAGTACGGCATCACCGTGAAGTTCACCGACCCGGACGACCCGTCGGCGCTGGCCGGCCTCGTCGATGCGAACACGAAGGCCGTCTACCTCGAGACGATCGGCAACCCGAAGCTGAACGTCGTGGACATCCGCGCCTGGGCCGACGCCGCCCACGCCCTCGGCCTGCCGCTGATCGTCGACAACACGGTGGCCACGCCGATCCACTGCCGCGTCTTCGACCACGGCGCCGACATCGCCGTCCACTCGGCCACGAAGTACATCGGCGGCCACGGCACGTCGATCGGCGGCGTCGTCGTCGACTCCGGCAACTTCCCCTGGACGGAGCACGCCGACCGCTACCCGGGCCTGACCAAGCCCGACCCGTCCTACCACGGTGTCGTCTGGTCGGACGCGCTCGGAGCGGCCGCCTACATCGGCCGTGTCCGCACGGTGCTGCTGCGCAACACGGGCGCCGCGCTGTCGCCGTTCAACGCCTTCCTCTTCCTGCAGGGCCTGGAGACGCTGCCGCTGCGCATGGAGCGCCACTCCCAGAACGCCGCGGCCGTCGCTGCGCACCTGGAGAGCACGCCGGGCGTGAACTGGGTCAACTACCCGGGCCTGGCGTCCTCCAAGTACAAGGCCGTCGCCGACCGGACGCTCAAGGGCGGCTACGGCGGGCTCGTCACGTTCGGGATCAAGGGCGGCCTCGAGGCCGGCAAGACGTTCATCGAGGGGCTCGAGCTGTTCAGCCACCTCGCCAACATCGGTGACGCGAAGTCGCTGGCGATCCACAACGCCTCGACCACCCACTCGCAGCTCAACGCGGAGGAGCTCGCGGCCTCGGGCGTGACGCAGGACACCGTCCGCCTGAGCGTCGGCATCGAGCACATCGACGACATCCTGGCCGACATCGACCAGGCGCTGGCCAAGGCTGCGAAGTAGCGCACCCGCCCGCGTGAGCGGACGGGCAGGAAGGCCCAGCAAGGTACGACGATGGAGCTATCTCGGGGTGCAGGCCGGAAGGCCGGCGCCCCGAGACCGCTCTCTGCGCGCGGCTACGGCAGGGAGCGCGGAAGCCCGTCCCAGACCGGGGCGGGGACGTCGAAGGTGAGCTTCGGATCGGGCACCGGGGTGCCCTGGACGAGCGCGGTGGGCAGGATGCCAGCCCAGACGGGCAGGGCGTAGTCGGCCTCGTCGTCGCCGGGCGGGCCGCTGCGCACCTTGGCCGAGGCCTCGTCGAGCGGCAGCCGCAGGATCGACGTCGCCTTCAGCTCCTGGCGGGTGGGCGGGCGCACCTCATCCCAGCGGCCCGGCAAGATGCGATCGCTGAACGCGGTCAGCGCAGCGAGCTTCTCCTCGGGATCGGTGATTTCGACCGCCACGCCGAGCACCACCACGGAGCGGTAGTTGACCGAGTGGTTGAAGATCGAGCGCGCCAGCACGATGCCGTCGATGAGCGTCACGGTGAGACAGGCCGGGATGCCGGTGGCGAGCTGCTTCAGCGTGCGGCTCGCGGCGGAGCCATGCACGTAGACGTGGGCACCGAGGCGCGCATGCAGCGTCGGGATGACGTACGGCTGGCCGTCGGCGACGAAGCCGAGGTGCGAGACCAGGGCCTCGTCGAGGATTGCCTCGACCGTGGCATGGTCGTAGTGGCCGCGCGGGGGCAGGCGGCGCACGCGGGTGCGGGGCGTGCTGCCCGCGGTCTTCGCGGGCGTGCCGTCGCTCGAGCTGGCCATCTCTAGCTCTCGAGCACCATCAGGGCGTCGGCGACCAGGGCGATCGTGTCCTCGACGGCCGGGGGAACCTCGCGCTTCTGCTGGCGCAGCAGCGTCAGCAGCATGCGCAGATCCTGGTCGGCTGCGCGCAGGTGGTTCGCCGCGTTGATCAGCTTCTGGCCTGCTTCGTCGATACCGCTGCTTGGTGCATTGCTCATGGCGTTCACCCTACCGAACCGCGCCCCCGTGCGAACTGCGATCCTCCTCAGGGTGAAGTCTGGCGGCCTGATCGGGAGCATCTGCGTCGGCACGGCGATCGGCGCGACCATGTCGAACGTCGGTGCTGTCGCGCCCGAGCTCTCGCGCGACTACGGCATCTCGATTGCGGCGGTCGGCCTGCTGACGACGCTCGTCTTCCTCGTGCACACGCTGCTGCAGATTCCGGCGGGACGCCTCGTTGACCGCTTCGGCGCGAAGCGCGTGGGGCTGATCGGCGTCGCGGGGATCGCTGCGATCAACGCGTTGACCCTGTTCGTGCCCGAGCCCTGGCTCGTCTTCACGGCGCGCACCGCGGTGGGTGTCGCGACCGGGCTCGCGTTCGTGGCGGGCATCGACCTGGCGCGCCAGTCGGCAGGCGGTCCGATTGCCCTCGGGCTGTTCGGGGCGGCGACCGGTCTCGGCGGCGGGCTCGCAATGGCGATCGTGCCGCAGGTCGAGCACGCGATGCACTGGCGGGC
>CANNRA010000046.1 GCA_947507735.1 Actinomycetota bacterium | reverse complement strand
GCAGGTCGTGGCGCAGCACGGGGTCGAGGTCGTGCTGGATGGCGGGCTGCCCGGTGACCACTGCGGGTGCGGCGGCATTGCTGGTGCGGTCGGCGGCGCCCGGGAGGGGCCGCAGCGCCCGCCGCAGCGCCGGCGTCCACTGCTTCGCCTGCTGCAGCGGCAGCGTCGTGTCGATGGCCGCATAGAGCACGTGGTCGCCGCTCTGCAGGCGGCGCGCCTGCGCCGTTGGCACGGCACGCGCTGCCCGGTCGAGCCGCAGCTGCAGCGCCGCCTGCAGCTGCTTGTCGGTGGGGCGGGCGACCGGGAAGACGACGGTGAAGGCCCCGTCGTCGCGCACGCCGAAGCTGCGCTGCAGCACGGATTGCGCCCGCGCCGAGTCGCTGCCGGGCACTGCGAAGGTGTCGGCGAGCAGCGACGGCAGCCCTGTCGCCGCGGCGATGCCGAAGCCGAGCACGGCGAGCCACGCCGCGAGCGTCACGAGGCGGTACCTCAGAACCGCGCGCGTCCACCGCTCCAGCACGCCGCAAGCCTAGAGGCGGCCGCCGTCCCGTGCCGCCCGACCGGGGCCCAGGCGCTGCATACGCAACGCATATTCGCTGAATACTTGTGCAGCGCCGCGAGTCTTCGCTAATCTTGCTTCCGGATGTCCGGAGCGCGCGCACCCAAGAAGCCTGTCACGGCCGCTAAGGCCGTAAACGCGTCGCGCCCTCGATCGCGCTAGCCGGCCACCTGGCCCTCCCGCTTCGCCGGACTAGCGCGCCACACGACACACGCGGGAGGATCCCAGCATGAGGAAGCGTCCCACCTCGCCGATCGGTCTCTATGACCCGGCGTTCGAGCACGATGCCTGCGGCGTTGCCTTCGTGGCGCGCCTCCAGGGCGGCCCCAGCCACGAGACGGTTCGCCGTGCGCTGCTCGCCCTCGACAACCTCGAGCACCGCGGCGCCGAGGGCGCCGACGCGAAGACGGGTGACGGCGCCGGGATCCTGATCCAGCTGCCCGACCGCTTCTTCCGCGGCGTGTTCGGCGACGCGTTGCCGCCGCTCGGCCAGTACGGCGTCGCGGTCTGCTTCCTGCCGCAGGACGCTGCGCGCCGCGCCGAGGTCGAGACGATCATCGAGCAGGCCGTCATCGCCGAGGGCCAGACGGTCGTCGCGTGGCGCGACGTGCCCGTGGACGACGACCATGTCGGTGACACCGCGCGCGATGCCGCGCCGCGGATCCGCCAGCTCGCCGTTGCCGCAGCGCCCGCCCTCGCCGCCGACCAGGAGGCGTTCGAGCGCAAGCTCTACGTCATCCGCCGCATCGCCGAGCTGCAGGTGCCGATCGAGGATCTCGCCATCCCGAGCTTCTCGGCGCGCACGATCGTCTACAAGGGCATGCTGACCTCGCCGCAGCTGACGGGCTACTTCCCCGATCTGATCGACGAGCGGATGGAGAGCAAGCTCGCGCTCGTCCACTCGCGCTACTCGACCAACACGTTCCCCAACTGGGAGCTCGCGCACCCGTTCCGCATGATCGCGCACAACGGCGAGATCAACACGCTGCGCGGCAACGTCAACTGGATGCGCGCCCGCGAGAGCCAGCTCGCCTCCGAGCTGTTCGGCGACGACCTGCAGAAGGTGCTCCCGGTGGTGCGCCCCGGCGGCTCCGACTCGGCCGTGTTCGACAACGTGCTGGAGCTGCTCGTGCTGGCCGGCCGCTCGCTGCCGCACGCGATCATGATGATGGTGCCCGAGGCCTACGCCGGCCGCGACGACGTGCCGGACGAGGTCAAGGGCTTCTACGCCTTCCACCAGTGCCTGATGGAGGCCTGGGACGGGCCCGCCGCCGTGGCGTTCACGGACGGCCGCCTGATCGGCGCCACGCTCGATCGCAACGGCCTGCGCCCCGGGCGCTGGACAGAGACGAAGGACGGCTGGGTCGTGCTCGCCTCCGAGACCGGCGTGCTCGACATCCCGATCGAGAACGTCCTGCGCAAGGGCCGCCTGCAGCCGGGCAAGCTCTTCATCGTCGATGTCGAGCAGGGCAAGATCCTCGACAACGCCGAGGTCAAGCTCGAGGTCGCCACGCGCAAGCCGTACGCCAAGTGGTTCGACGACGAGGTCATGCACGCCGAGGATCTGCCGGCGCCGCGCCCCGTGCCCGCGCCCACCGAGCCGCTGCGCCGCCGCCAGATCGCCTTTGGCTACTCGCAGGAGGACATGAAGGTCGTCCTGGCGCCGCTCGCCCGCAACGGCGAGGAGGCTGTCGGCTCGATGGGCAACGACTCGCCGCTGGCCGTGCTCAGCGACCGCAAGCCTCTGCTCAACTCGTACTTCAAGCAGCTGTTCGCGCAGGTCACCAACCCGCCGGTCGACTCGATCCGCGAGGCGGTCGTGATGAGCGTGCAGGCGTCGGTCGGCAGCGAGCGCAACCTGCTGGACGAGACGCCGGAGCACGCGCGCCAGCTCGTCATCGACAACCCGATCCTGCTCGACAGCGAGCTGGAGCGGCTGCGCCAGGTCGACTCCGCGATCTTCAAGTCGCGCACGCTCGACGCCACCTGGCCCGTCGCCGACGGCCCGCAGGGCCTCGAGCAGGCGCTCGACCGCATCTTCGTCGACGCTGACGTGGCGCTCGCCGACGGCGTCAACATCCTCATCCTCAGCGACCGCGCGATGGGCCCCGAGCGGGTCGGCATCCCGGCTGCCCTGATCGTCGCCGCGGTGCACCATCACCTGGTGCGTGAGGGCACGCGCCTGCAGACCGGCCTCGTGGTCGAGTCGGGCGAGCCGCGCAGCACCCATGCTGTCGCCCTGTGCGTCGGCTACGGCGCCGCCGCGATCAACCCGTACCTGATGCTCGAGACGATCGCCGACATGGTGGAGCAGGGCGAGCTGCCCGGCCTCACCGTCGAGGAGGCGCAGTACCGCGCCGTCAAGGGCGTCGCCAAGGGCCTGCTCAAGACGCTGTCGAAGATGGGCATCTCGACGATCCCGTCGTACTGCGGCGCGCAGATCTTCGAGGCCGTCGGCCTCGCGCCGGAGCTGGTCGAGAAGTACTTCACCGGCACCCCGTCGCGCATCGGCGGGATCTCGCTGGAGACGCTCGCCGAGGAGACGATCGCCCGCCACGGGCGCGCCTACCCGGCCACGCCGGACGAGCTGCTGCCCGTCGTCGGCCTCTACGCCTGGCGCCGCGACGGCGAGCATCACCAGTGGAACCCCGAGACGATCGCGCTGCTCCAGCACGCGGTGCGCGACGGCGGCGCCAAGACCTTCGCCGAGTACTCCGCGCAGGTGAACGCCGACAGCGCCCGCAAGCGGACGATCCGCGGCCTGCTGGCGTTCCGCTTCGCCGAGGGCGGCGGCATCCCGATCGAGCAGGTCGAGCCGGCCAGCGAGATCGTCAAGCGCTTCGCCACCGGCGCCATGTCGCTCGGGTCGATCTCGCGCGAGGCGCACGAGACGCTGGCCATCGCCATGAACCGCCTCGGCGGCAAGTCCAACACGGGCGAGGGCGGCGAGGATCCGGTGCGCTTCACGCCGGACGCCAACGGCGACTCGCGCCGCTCCGCGATCAAGCAGATCGCCTCCGGCCGCTTCGGCGTCACGATCAACTACCTGACGAACGCCGACGAGCTGCAGATCAAGATGGCGCAGGGCGCCAAGCCCGGCGAGGGCGGCCAGCTGCCCGGCCACAAGGTCGACAAGTACATCGCCAGCGTGCGCGGGACGACGCCGGGCGTCGGCCTGATCTCGCCGCCGCCGCACCATGACATCTACTCGATCGAGGATCTCAAGCAGCTGATCTACGACCTGCGCTGCGCGAACCCGACCGCCCGCATCTCGGTCAAGCTCGTCGCCGAGGTCGGTGTCGGCACGGTCGCCGCCGGCGTCGCCAAGGCGAACTCCGACCACGTGCTGATCTCCGGGCACGACGGCGGCACCGGCGCCTCGCCGCTGTCGTCGGTGCTGTTCGCGGGCATCCCGTGGGAGATCGGCCTGGCCGAGACGCAGCAGACGCTGGTGCTGAACGACCTGCGCAGCCGCATCTGGGTGCAGACCGACGGCCAGCTGAAGACCGGCCGCGACGTCGTCGTGGCCGCGCTGCTCGGCGCCGACGAGATGGGCTTCGCCACCGCGCCGCTGATCGCGACGGGCTGCATCATGATGCGCGCCTGCCACCTCAACACCTGCCCGGTGGGCATCGCCACGCAGGATCCCGAGCTGCGTCGCCGCTTCCAGGGCGCGCCCGAGCACGTGGTCGAGTTCTTCTTCTTCATCGCGGAAGAGGTGCGCCAGCTGATGGCCCAGCTCGGCTTCACGAAGTTCGAGGACATGGTCGGCCGTGTCGACCTGCTCGAGGCCGACCAGGCGATCGACCACTGGAAGCAGCGCGGCATCGACCTGTCGAACGTGCTGCGCCAGCCGGATGTCGCGCCGGGCACGCCCCTGCGCCGCGTCCAGGCCCAGGCGTCGCCGCTCACCGGCGCCCTCGACTGGGAGCTGATCGAGCACGCCCGCGTGGCGATCGAGAGCGGTACCCCGGTCACCGGCGAGTTCACGGTGCGCAACGTCAACCGCACCGTCGGCGGCCTGCTGTCGAACGCGCTGACCAGGGCGCGCGGCATCGATGGCCTGCCGGCCGAGACGATCCGCTACACGCTGCGCGGCTCTGCCGGCCAGTCGTTCGGCGCCTGGCTCGCACCGGGCGTGGCCTTGACGCTGATCGGCGACGGCAACGACTACGTCGGCAAGGGCCTCTCCGGCGGCACCATCTCGGTGCGCCCGCCCGACGAGGCGAGCTTCCCGGCCGAGGACAACGTGATCATCGGCAACACCGTGCTCTACGGCGCCACCGCGGGCAAGGCGTTCTTCCGCGGCCGCGCCGGCGAGCGCTTCGCGGTGCGCAACTCCGGCGCCGACGCCGTCGTCGAGGGCGTGGGCGACCACGGCTGCGAGTACATGACGGGCGGTCGCGTGGTCGTGCTCGGGCCGACGGGGCGCAACTTCGCCGCCGGCATGAGCGGCGGCATCGCCTACGTGCTGGACGCTGACGGCGGCTTCGAGAAGCGCTGCAACAAGGATCTTGTCGATCTCGAGGCGCTCGAGCCCGGCGATGTCGAGGCGATCCGCTCGCTCGTCCAGGGGCATCTCGACCACACCGGGTCGGCGGTCGCCGCGCGCGTCCTCGCCGACTTCGACGCGACGTTGAAGACATTCGTGAAGGTCATGCCGCGCGACTACAAGCGCGCCCTGGCCGAGCTGGACGCCGAAGCCGTGCACGTCGACGACCATCCGGTCTCGTCGGGCGGCGAGGGCTTCCTCACCACCGAGTCCGAGGAGGCTGTGGCCTGATGGGCGAGCTTGGAGCTTTCCTGAAGATCGACCGCAAGGAGTCGCTGGAGCGCGACCCGAAGGAGCGCGTGCGCGACTTCCGCGAGTTCGTGAAGCCGCTGCCGCTGATCGAGCTGAAGCAGCAGGGCGCGCGTTGCATGGAGTGCGGCGTGCCGTTCTGCCACTCCGGCTGCCCGCTCGGCAACCTGATTCCCGACTGGAATGACCTCGTCTATCGCGACAACTTCAAGGGCGCGATCGCCCAGCTGCACCGCACCAACAACTTCCCGGAGCTGACCGGCCGGCTCTGCCCGGCGCCGTGCGAGGCCGCGTGCGTGCTGGAGATCAACGAAGGCAGCGCCGTCTCGATCAAGCAGATCGAGGTGTCGATCATCGACCGCGCCTGGGACGAGGGCTGGGTCGTGGCGCAGCCGCCGTCGCAGCGCACGGGTCGCACCGTCGCCGTCATCGGCTCGGGGCCATCGGGCCTTGCCGCCGCGCAGCAGCTCAACCGCAGCGGGCACACGGTCACCGTGTTCGAGCGGGACGAGGCCGCGGGCGGTCTCGTGCGCTTCGGCGTGCCGGACTTCAAGATCGAGAAGTGGGTCGTCGAGCGTCGCGTCGACCAGCTGCGCGCCGAGGGCGTCGAGTTCCGCTTCGGCGTCAACGTCGGCGTCGACATCGAGGGCGCCGAGCTGCGCTCGCAGTTCGACGCGGTGGTCGTGGCGACGGGCTCGCGCGTGCCGCGCGACCTGCCGGTGCCGGGCCGCGAGCTCGCTGGCGTGCACTTTGCGATGGACTACCTCTACCAGCGCAACCGCTGGGTCGCCCAGGAGTTCGGGCCCTTGCCGCAGGGCAAGGTGCCGGCCGTGGCCGCCGAGGACGTCATCTCCGCTGCAGGCAAGCACGTGATCGTGGTCGGCGGTGGCGACACCGGTGCCGACTGCGTCGCCAACTCGCTGCGCGAGGGTGCCGCGTCGGTGACGCAGATCGAGCTCGTCGGCGAGCCGCCGGTCAGCCGCCCGGATGCGATCACGCCGTGGCCGCGCTGGCCGATGAAGTTGCGCGGCTCGTACGCCCTCAAGGAGGGTGGCACGCGCGACTTCGCCATCTCGACCACGCACTTCTCCGGCGCCAACGGCACGATCGAGAAGATCCACTGGGCCGAGAACAGCGGCACGCCGCCGTTCGCCCTGGTGCCCGGCACCGACGAGGAGCATCCCGCCGATCTCGTGCTGCTGGCGATGGGCTTCCTCTCGCCGGAGCCGCTCGTGCTGGAGCAGCTCGGCATCGAGAAGGACGGCCGCGGCAACGCCGCCGCCACCGACTACGCCACCTCGGCCACCGGCGTCTTCGCTGCCGGCGACGCCCGCCGTGGCCAGTCGCTGATCGTCTGGGCGATCAACGAGGGCCGCCAGTGCGCGTCCGCCGTGGATCGCTTCCTCGCCGCGAAGTAGGGGAGTAGCGCCCGGGCCGGCCGTCAGCGGCAACAGTCCGGCACCGTTGCGATCGACCGGCGGTAGGGTGGCAGCCATGGACCTCGTGCTGCGCACGGCACCGCCTCGTCTGACGCCCTCGGACGCGCTCGAGGTGGCGTCGTTGCTGTTCGGGGTCACTGCAGTCCGAGCGTCGGACCTCGGCAGCGAACGTGATCGGGCGTTCGCTCTCAGCGACGGTGCCGGGCGCCCCCTCGCGGTGCTGAAGGTCTCCAACCCCGCCGAGGATCCGGCGGTGCTCGACATGGAGGCTGCCGCGGCGCTCCACATCACCGCCGTGGACCCCGGGTTGCGTGTGGCGGTGCCGTGGCGACCTCTGGACACGGGAGACCCGGGCCCGGCACGGCCAGGCGATGGCCTCGACCGGCTGCGGGCGGAGTGGGTAGACGGCGGCGTTGCCCACTCTGTCCGTCTGTACGACTTCCTGCCTGGTCACAGCCGGATCGAGGCTGCGCAACTGAACGATGCGGCCCTGATCGCCTGGGGCGAGACGGCGGCCAGGCTGGCTCGCGCTTTGCGCGGGTTCACGCACGCCCGCGCCCACCGGACGATGCTGTGGGACGTCCAGCATGCGCTCGCCGCGCGCGCCATGCTCGACGACATCCGCGACCCGCGCGAGCGAGGGCTGGTCGGTCGAGTCCTGGATCAGTTCGAGCAGACGGTCGTTCCCGTGTGGCCGCGGCTGCGAGCGCAGGTTGCACACACCGACCTCTCGGTCGACAACACGCTGACCGACGACGCAGGCCTCATCACCGGAATCGTCGATTTCGGCGACATGAGCTACACGGCGCTGATCAGCGACCTCGCGTCTGCGCTCGACTCGCTCGGAACCGGGCGGGACGGGGACGAGCTGTTCCGCGTCGCCCGCCTCGTGCTCGACGGCTATCAACGCCAGACCGAGCTCGAGGACCTGGAGCTCGAGATCCTCGGCGTGCTGTGGGCCGCGCGGAGCGCATTGACGATCGCGATCAGCTCCTGGCGCGTCGCCCAGGGACTGGAGGAACAGTCGTTCGCCGAACGCTACAACGGGCAGTGCGCCCGGATGATCGAAGCGCTGGAGGACGCCGGCTGGAGCGAGGTCGCTCGGCGGCTCGGCGCCAACGCAGCGGCGCCGGCCGGCTCCTCGCTTGCCGCCCGGCGCGCAGCGGCCTTCGGCCCGACGATGGAGCCGCTGCTCTACGACGCACCCGTCGAGGTCTCCAGCGGCGAGGGCGTGTGGATCACCGACGCCACCGGACGGCGCTATCTCGACGCGTACAACAACGTGCCGTGTGTGGGCCATGGCCACCCGCGCGTCACGACCGCCATCGCCCGCCAGAGCCGTCGGATCAACACCCACACCCGCTACCTCCATCCGTCGGCCATCGAGCTGGCCGAGCGGCTCATCGACCTCTGCCCTCCAGAGCTCGACACCGTCCTTTTCGCCAACTCGGGCTCGGAGGCCAACGACCTGGCGTGGCGGATGGCGACCGCGGTCACGGGCCGAGGCGGCGGGCTGTGCACGGCGTTCGCCTACCACGGGATCACCCAGGCGACCGCCGCCCTCTCCCCGGAGACGTGGTTTGACACGACCGCGCCGCCGCATGTCGAGACGTGGGCCCCACCGGACACCTACCGCGGCGCGCACCTCGACGCTGCCGCATTCGCCGCCGCACTCGACCGTTTGCGTTCCCGCGAGCTGCCCGCCGCGGCCGCGATCCTGGATGGGCTGATCACCAGCGACGGCATCGCAGACCTGGACGCGAGCTACGTGCAGGAGCTCGTGCGGCGGACGCACGCTGCCGGTGCGCTGTGGATTGCCGATGAGGTCCAGGCGGGTCACGGCAGGACCGGGGAGGCCATGTGGGCGTTCGAGCGGTTCGGCGTCATTCCCGACTTCGTCACGCTCGGCAAGCCGATGGGCAACGGCCATCCGGTTGCGGCCGTCGTGACCCGCAGCGAGATCGTCGCCGCTCTCGCCGGCCACACCGTCCTGTTCAGCACGTTCGGCGGCAACCCCGTGAGTGCGGCCGCCGCGCTCGCAGTGCTCGATGTCATCGCGGACGAGCGCGTCCTCGACCGGGTTCACGCGACCGGTCGTGACCTGCTGCGCGCGTTAGAGCAGGTGGCCGAGAACCACGCCGCAATCGGCGACATTCGCGGCATCGGGCTCGCCTGTGGTGTCGAGCTCGTGTCGGACAGGGCGACGCGCGCGCCTGATGGGGCCCGTGCTCGGGCGGTGCGCGATCGGCTGCGCCACCGGGGGGTGCTCATCGGCACGACGGGTCGGAACGGCAACGTCCTCAAGCTCCGACCTCCGCTCGCCTTCACCTCGGAGCACATTCCCACGCTGGTGGCGGCGCTGGATGCGGCGCTCACCGAGACGGCCCCAGCCTGAGGCGGACACCCGCCTGCGCGTCCTCAGCCGAAGTCGCTGACGGTGCGAATCCCGGCCCTCGGCTCCGCCAGCTCGACCTCCTCGACGACGAGCGGCTGAGCGAATTCCCGGAGCACAGCGGCCCGGATTCTCAGGGGGAAGGAGGGTACCGCGGCGATCCGCGCGCGAGCCGCGATAGCCTCCGCTCACGAAGCCCGCCGTCGGCCGGCACGAACCAATGGGAGGAAGCGCGATGAGCGAGGAGCTGCTGAAGCTGGGGATGGACACCCGTCGGGCGGTGCTCGGCAACGAGTACGTCGACAACGCCACCTCGATCAAGCCCGACGAGTTCGGCGCCGACTTCCAGAAGCTCGTCGGCGAGTACTGCTGGGGCGCCTGCTGGACGCGCGAGGGGCTCGAGCGCAAGCACCGCTCGCTCGTCGTCGTTGCCATGCTCGCCGCGCTCGGCAAGGATCACGAGCTGGAGCTGCACTTCCGCTCGGCCTTCACCAACAACAACTGCACGCTCGCCGAGCTCGAGGACACGCTGACCCACGTCGCGGTCTACGCGGGCATCCCGGCCGGCGTCAACGCGTTCCGCATTGCCCGCCGCGTGATCGCCGAGGAGAAGGCAAAGGGCTGGACGGAGTGACGCCCGAGCGTGAGGTGATGAGCTGGGACGACCTGGGCACGGGCGGCCGCGCGCTGGCGCAGGCGGTGGTCAACGACGGCTGGATCCCCGACCTGATCCTGGGCATCGCGCGCGGGGGGCTGCTCGTCGCGGGCGCGCTCTCGTACGCGCTCGGGGTCAAGAACGTCTACACGATGAACGTCGAGTTCTACACCGGCATCGACCAGCGCCTCGAGGTGCCGATGATCCTGCCGCCGGTGCCCGAGCTGCTCGATCTGCACACCGCCAGGGTGCTGATCGCCGACGATGTCGCCGACACGGGTGCGACGCTCAAGCTGGTCGAGGAGTTCTGCTCGGGCAAGGTCGCCGAGGTGCGCTCGGCCGTGCTCTACGAGAAGCCGTGGACGACGTTCAACTGCGAGTACGTGTGGAAGCGCACCGACCGCTGGATCACCTTCCCGTGGAGCGCCGAGCCAAGCGTTGGGACGGGCGCCGCAGCCGAATAGGAGTGCTTCGCCGTGAGGCGTCGGTTCTCCTGCTTTCACCCTCCGGGGGTCCGTGTACGGTCCCTGCTCCCTTCCGTCCCGTTCCGATCTCCGAGGAGCTCGAGTGAGCAGATCACCGAAGCAGTTCCGGCTCGTTGCAGCCGCACTCTCTGCCGTTCTCGTCGCAGTGCTGGCCGTTGCCGCCAGCGCCAGCGCCGGCACCGCCAAGCGCGCTGCCGACCCGGTCAAGGCCGCGTGGATCTACGTCGGCCCGCACAACGACGGCGGCTGGTCGCAGGCGCATGACGAGGGCCGGCTGTACGTCGAGAAGAAGCACGGCGCGATGGTCAAGACGACCTACAAGGAGAACGTTCCCGAGGGCCCGCAGGTCGCGCAGGTCATCGAGTCGCTGATCCGCGACGGCAACAAGATCATCTTCGCCACGTCGTTCGGCTTCCAGAACGCGATGGCGGCTGCCGCTGCCAAGCATCCGGACGTCAAGTTCGAGATGGCGACCGGCAACAAGCAGTCGAAGAACATGGCCGAGTACTTCGGTGCCGGCGAAGACGCGATCTACCTCTCCGGCATGGCCGCCGGCGCCGCCTCGAAGACGGGCGTCATCGGCTACATCGTGCCGTTCCCGATTCCCGAGGTCATCCGCCACGCCAACGCGTTCGCGCTCGGCGCCCAGGCGGTCAACCCGAAGGCGACCGTCAAGCTTGTCTGGACGCTCTCCTGGTTCGCTCCCGACAAGGAGAAGAAGGCCGCCGAGAGCCTCAAGGCTGCCGGCGCCGACGTGATCGGCCAGAACGTTGACAGCCCCGCCGCCGGCCAGTTCGCCGAGAGCGCAGGCCTGCCGTGGGTCGGCTACGACTCGAACGCGAGCAAGTTCGCGCCCAAGCAGTGGCTCACCGCCGCCGTCTACAACTGGGGCCCGTACTACGCGAGCCGCGTCCAGGCCGTCATGGACGGCACCTGGAAGACGGGCTTCTACTACGGCAACATCAAGGACGGCCTGATTGACATCGCGCCGTTCGGCCCGTCCGTCTCGGCCAAGACCAAGGCTGCGATCGCCGCGAAGAAGAAGGCTCTGATCGCCGGTACCTGGAACGAGTTCCAGGGCCCGATCACCGATCAGGCCGGCAAGGTGCGCATCGCCGCGGGCAAGCGCCCGTCGGTGGCCGACCTGTACGCCATGGACTACCTGGTGAAGGGCATCGAGGGCAGCCCGAAGGGCTAAGGCCGATCGCTGCGCGGCGGGAGAGGGGCTCCGGCCTCCTCTCCCGCCGCGCGGCACCTTTCCGCTGATGGGCGCCGACTCCACACTCCCCGCCGATGCGCGCAGCGGAGGCCCGGCACTCCGGCTCCGCGGCATCGTCAAGCGCTTTCCCGGGGTCGTCGCCAACGACGGGGTCGATTTCGAGGCGGCCGCCGGCGAGGTGCACGCGCTCCTCGGTGAGAACGGCGCCGGCAAGAGCACGCTCTCGAGCATCCTGACCGGCCTCTACCAGGCCGATGAAGGCTCGATCGAGCTGTACGGCGAGCAGGTGCGCTTCCGCTCGCCGCGCGAGGCGTTGGCTGCCGGCGTGGCGATGGTGCACCAGCACTTCCGCCTGGTTGGCCCGCTGACCGTGGCCGAGAACGTCGTGCTCGGTGACCCGCGGCCCGCCGGCGCCCGGCTGCGATTGCGCTCTGCTGCGATCGAGCGCGAGGTGGCGGCGCTGGCCACGCGCTACGGCCTCGACGTCGAGCCGCGCGCCCGCGTCTGGCAGCTCTCGGTGGGCGAGCAGCAGCGCGTCGAGATCCTCAAGGCCCTGTACCGGCAGGCCCGCGTCCTGATCCTGGACGAGCCGACCGCGGTGCTGACGCCGCAGGAGGCGGAGGCGCTGTTCGTGACGCTGCGCGCCATGGCCGCGGAGGGGCGCACCGTGATCTTCATCTCGCACAAGCTGCGCGAGGTCGCGGCGGTGGCCGACCGCGTGACGGTGCTGCGCGCCGGCAAGGTCGTGGCCGCCGTGGACATGGCCGACACGAGCCCCGAGGGCCTCGCCGCGCTGATGATGGGCCGCGAGGGCGGCGCCGTGGGCAACCGCGCCGAGCCGTACGCGGGCAGCGGTGCCCCGGTGCTCGAGCTGGACGAACTCTGGGTCGAGGGCGACCGCGGCGTTGCGGCGGTGCGAGGCGCCTCGCTGGTCGTGCGGCCGGGCGAGATCGTCGGTATCGCCGGCGTCGCAGGCAACGGGCAGCGCGAGCTGGCGGAGGCGATCGCCGGCATGCGCGCGCCCCGCTCCGGCACGATCAGGGCGGGCGGCGTGGCCCTGCGCGGCGGCAGCGCTCGCGCCTCGATCGCGGGCGGCATCGCCTACATCCCCGAGGACAGGCTGGGCACCGGCGTCGCGCCGAGCCTCGCCGTCTCGGCGAATCTGATCCTCAAGGGCTATCGCTCGGGCGACTTCTCGCACGGGCCGCTGCTCTGGCAGCATCGCGTGCGCGTCTTCGCGCAGGCGCTCGTCGAGCGCTACCACGTGCGCGTTGCCGGCATCGATACGCCGGCCCGCCAGCTCTCGGGCGGCAACCTGCAGAAGGTGGTGCTCGCGCGCGAGTTCTCGGGCGAGCCGAAGGTGATCGTCGCGGCGGGGCCGACGCGCGGCCTCGATGTCGCCGCGATCGAGGCCGTGCACGGCTACCTGCGCGACGCCGCTGCCCGGGGCCTCGGCGTGCTGCTGATCAGCGAGGATCTCGACGAGATCCTGACCCTCGCGCACCGCGTCGTCGTGCTCTACGAGGGCGCTGTCGTGGGCGAGACCGCTGCCGCCACGGCGTCCGTCGCCGAG
>CANNRA010000045.1 GCA_947507735.1 Actinomycetota bacterium | reverse complement strand
CGCTGCCCGGCCCCCGCCAGCGCGAGCGCCGCCACCAGCGCGCCCAGACCGCCGATCCAGGCTGACGCGGCAACCACATGGATCGCGTCCAGCGCGAACGAGAAGGCGCTCGTGGCCTGCGCGTGCCCCGCCGCGCCCGGCGACACGGCGAGCCAGAGCGCAAGCCCGAGGCAGGCCGCCTGGTGCCAGCGCGCCCGGGGCACGAGCTGCGTCAGGATCGCGAGCAGCGCTGCCCCTGCGGCCTGGGCAAGCCACACCTTGCCGAAGCGCGTGTCGAGCACCGTCGCGATCACCTCGCCACGCAGCGCGTGGCCGAGACCAAACCCGCCGGCGCTCGCGCCCTGGAGGACGATGGCCGCCAGCGCCACGGGCACCAGCAGCGCCGCCGTCCAGGACACCGCCAGCCACAGCCGCGTGCGCACCTCTGCCTCGGGCGGCAGCAGCCAGATCAGCAGCAGCGTGCTGCCCAGGACGAGCAGGATCAGGCCGAAGCCGAGAGCGCGGAAGACGGTGCGCAGCACCCCGACGCTGGCCGGCGTGCCCGCGCCCTGCACCGCGGCAGCCACGCCCTGGCCGTCACCGCTTGGCGTGCCGATGCTGAAGACGAAGGCACCGTGCACCGGGTGCGAGTCGGCCGAGACGACGCGCCAGGTCACCGTGTAGGTGCCGTCGGCGAGGCCCGCTTCGAGGTTGCTGCCGACCTGGGTGGAGGCGGGGCGGAGGATCTTGCCGGTGTCGACGCGACGTGCCTGCGAGTCGTAGACCCGTACGGCGCCGAAGGCGGTCTCGACGCTCTCGCTGAAGGTCAGCGTGACGGCTTTCGGTGCCTGCGCGACGACGGTCGCGTTGTCGGGCGTCGCCGACACGAGGATCGCGTGCGCCGACGCGGCGGGCGCCACCGCGAGCCCGACCAGCAGCGCTGCCAGCACGGCAAGGCGGCGGCCGAGAGGCCGGCAAGGGCAAGGGACGGAGCGCCGCATTCGGGGCAATCCTGCCAGACCCTGGCTGCGCCGCCCCGGAGTGGGGGGAGCAGCAAGAAGACCCCGCGTGGCCCGCCCGACTACAATCCCCCGGGTGAGCATCCTCTCCGTCGTCCTGCTCGTGCTCGCCGTGGCGCTCGTCGCCGCCGCCGAGTGGCCCCGCATCGCGCGTGCAGCGGGCACGGAGCGTGGCTCCACCCGGCCACGCGGCCAGCGCCCAGCGCGGCCCTCGCGTCCGTCGCGGGCCTCGCGTGGCGGCTCAGGGCTGCGCATCGTCAAGGATCTCGGTGACCTCGGCAGCCTTGGCAAGCAGGGCAGCGCCACGGGCACGGGGACGGTTGACGCCGACGAGTTTGCCGCCAGCGTCCGGCGCGATCTCGATCGCCTGCCGACGTTCGAGCGCCCGAGCGAGTAGCGCCGGCAGGCGATGCGCGTCAGCGCGCGGTGAGCGTCGCCGAGTAGGTCGTCGTGTTCGGGAGCACGCCGGGGACGTCCTCCATGTTCTTCGTCTCCTGGAAGTCGGCGGCGGAGACGCTGAGCGTGTGAGTGCCAAGCGTCAGGTTGCCGATGTAGACGGTTGCCGTGCCGGTCGTCTCGTCGTAGGTGCTGCTGTTCTCGACGTCGTCGAGCTTGACGACGAGCGACGCCGGGTCGACGCCCGAGCCGGCGTCGGTCACCGAGATCTCGACCTTGACGCTGCTGCCCGCCGTGGCGGTGCGCGTCAGCAGGTTGACGGTGGGCGGGGTCACATCGTCGATCCAGTAGCGGAAGGTGAACGCGCCGGCCTTCAGCCGTGACAGCGAGTCGAAGACGATGTCGTAGGTTCCCGGCAGCGGGCGCACCGCGCCGGCGGCGCGCGTCGACTCGCCAAACTGGTTGCGGTACGGGTTGAGATCGACGGGCAGGCCAGCGATGCCGGTCAGCCGGTTCTCGTCTCCTGCGACAACCACTCGCGGGTGGATGGAGGCACCCTTCGCCTGGCTCGTCACGACGACGCCGAAGTTTGCGACCGGGCGGGTGATGCGCACGCGGAAGACCTGCTCGGGCCCCGGCAGGCGCGTCGGGATGCCGAGCGCCGGCCCCGAGTCCGGGTAGCGGTAGGTCGAGACGAGCGAGGCCTTGCCCCTGGTCGTCCCGGAGTAGACGCCGGGCTTCGCGAGCGGCGTGTTCGGCTCGCTGCCGAGCAGCGGCCGGGTGACGCCCAGCCAGAGGGCGACGCGGCGCTCGCCGCCTGCACCCACGAGCCGGATGAAGCCGCTCGCCTGGGCATTCCTCGCCGTCGGGGCGACCGTCACGGTGACGACGAGCTTGCCGGGCACGGTGAACGAGGGCGGCAGCGTGATCTTGACGCCGCGTGCGGTTTCGCCCAGGGCAAGCCGCGGGATCCAGGTGCCTGCGCCGCTGCCGGCGTCGCTGAGCGTGATCGTGCGCGTCACGGTGCTGCCAGGCGTGAGCAGGCCGAGCCCGAGCGAGCTCGGCTCCGCAAAGAGCAGAGGGTTGTCGGCGATGGTGAGGTCGATCAGGCCGCCGCCCTGGCGCAGCGGCGTCAGCTCCTGCTTGCGCGCCTCGGTGGCGAAGACGGGGCGACCGGTCGTGGCCAGCGCCGACTTGATCTGCGCGACCGTCCACCGCGGATGGCGCTGGCGCAGCAGTGCGACCGCGCCCGCCACGACGGGCGTCGCCATGCTCGTGCCCGAGAGCGATGACCAGCTGTCCTCGCGCGTCGGGTACGACGAGAAGATGTTGACGCCGGGCGCCGTCACGTCGGGCTTCAGCAGGAGCGACACCGGGGTGGGGCCGCCCGATGAGAAGTCGGCGATCAGGCCCGACTTGGTCGCCGCGGCGACGGTGATCGCCTCCGGGGTATTGCCCGGCGAGTCGACCGAGCCGTCACCGACGATGTCGTAGTCGTTGCCTGCCGCGACGACCGACACGACGCCGGCCCGCGCAGCCCCGCCGAGCGCCTTGACGACGAGATCCCGGCTCGGCTCGATCTCGGGCTCGCCCAGGGAGAGGTTGATCACGTCCATGCCGTCCTTGACGGCCGCCTCGATGCCCGCGGCAATCTCCGGCGAGTTGCCGTCGAGGCCGAAGCCGGGGGTCGGCGTGGTCAGCACCTTGTAGTTGCCGAGATACGCGCCCGGCGCGACGCCCGAGAGGGTGCGCTTCAGGCCTTCGACGGTCGCCGGCGTCCTGGCGTTGCCGGCGGCAATGCCGGAGACGTGCACGCCGTGCTCGGAGTTCTCGGGATCCCAGGGGCTGCTCGCGTACTTCCAGGTGGTCGAGGCGGGCGCGAAGGCGCGGGCGACGATCACCTTGGCGCTCGTGAAGCGCGTGTCGCCGCGCGGGAAGCCGGGCGGTGCGGTGAACCCGGCGGGCGAGACGAACGGGTGGTCGACCTCGATGCCGTCGTCGAGGATCGCGATCTTGACGCCCTGGCCCGAGCTGGCGAGGTCGCTGCCCCAGAGCGTCGTCGCGTTGATCAGGCCCGGTGCGACGTCGAGCTGACGGTGGTACGCAACCGACTTCGTGACGTGCGCGATGCCGGGGATCCGCTCCAGCCGCGCGATCCGGTCGGCCGGCAAGAACACGGCCAGCCCGTTCAGTACCACCTGGTAGCGCCACACGATGCGTGCCTGCGGGATCGCCGCGTGGATCCGCGACTCGAGCGCGCGCTGCGCGCGCTGGATGCGGGCAAGCGCGGTGCGGCTCGCGGCAGAGGAGAGGTCAAGCCGGCCGGAGGCGCGCTGCGCGGACTGCGTCGTCCGCGCCCGGGCGACGGCATCGACGAGCGGCGGGGACGGCAGCTCGACGACGACCTCGACGCCCGCATGGGACGGCGTCGACGCGAAGTTGGCAGCGGCCGCTGCGAGGGCGGCGGCCACGACGACTGCGAGGACGGCTCCCTTGCGCAAGAGGGCAATGGTAGCGGGCGGGTCGGCGAGGCTCGCGCGCGAGGCAACCGTCACGTGGCTCGGCTTCCTCGCTACACTTTCGTCCGCGCGGATGTGGCGGAATTGGTAGACGCGCACGGTTCAGGTCCGTGTGGGGGTAACCCCGTGAAGGTTCAAGTCCTTTCATCCGCATGAGAGCCCCGAAAGGGGCTCTTCCTTATGCTGGGGCCTCGTGGCCGACCTCCTGATCGTCTCCCCGCACCTCGACGACGCGGTGCTCTCCTGCTGGGCCCTGCTGACGCGGGCCGTGGGCGCGGGTGGGCGGGTCACCGTGCTCGACGTCTGCGCCGGGCTGCCGGAGGAGGGCGTTCTCGGGCCGTGGGACGAGCGGGGCGGGGCAACAAGCTCGCGGGCGCGGGTCGCCGAGCGGCGCGCCGAGGAGACCGCGGCGCTCGCCGCGACCGGAGCCAGCGTCGTCTTCCTCGAGCTCCTCGACTGGCAGTACGGGCCGGGCGCCGAGGACATCGGCGCCGCGCTGGCGCCGCACCTGGAGACGCCCTCGACCGTCGTGATCCCCGCCGGGATCGGTGGCCACCGCGACCACCTGCGCCTCCGTGACGCCGCGCTCCGCCTGCGCCACGACGCCATGCTCTACGCCGACCTGCCGTATGCGCTGCGCCACGGCTGGGAGCCGCCGCTCCCCGGCTACGCGCCCGGCGAGGTGCAGCTCAGCCCGGCAGAGGCCGCAGCCAAGGTCGCGGCGCTCGCCTGCTACACGACACAGGTGCCGCTGCTCCAGGCCGACTACGGCGCGGTGCTCGACGCCACGACGATGGCGCGCGAGCTCGTGTACGCCCGGGTCTAGGCTCGGCCTGAGATGACACGCGTCAGGGCTCGCATCGGCGCCTGGTTCACCGGCGAGTTCGACCTCGTCAACCGCAGCGACGACCAGACCTACGTCGTGCGCGACGCCGGCAACAACATTCGCGTGCTGGAGCAGAACCGGCCGGAGCAGATCGAGGTGCGCTGCGACGTCTGCGGCGAGTGGAGCGACGACGCGGAGCCGACCGGCGACGGTGAGGCGTGGGCCTGCCCGAGCTGCGCGGCGTGACGGCGCCGGCGCCCCTCCCGCCGGCGCCCCTCCCGCCCGGCTGAGCCGCTCCTACTTGCCGAAGCTGGCGCGGCGCTCGGCGTCGCGCTCGGGATCGACCAGGTGGCCATCCCGCTCGACGTAGCCGTCCTTCGCACCGATGACGAGCACCACGAGGTCGGTGTCGCCCGCGTTCGAGATGCGGCGCGGCAGCGTCGACTGGCAGTGGAAGAGGCCGCCCGGGCCGAGCTCGCGCGTCTCGCCGGCAACGTCGATGCGTGCCGTGCCGGAGTGGACGAAGTACAGCTCGTCCTGAATGTCGTGGTAGTGCTCGAAGCCCTCGAAGCCTGGGGGCAGCACCATGACGTTCGAGCCGAAGGCCTCGATCGCCAGCGGGCCGCGCACCCGGTGGAAGCCAGGGCCGTCGCCCAGCTCGTCGATGGTGGCGAAGCGGTACTCGGGCATCAGGCCTCCTTGAGCGCGGCGAGGACGAGCTTGGCGTGGGCTGCCGGCTGCACCTTCGGGAAGATCGCCTTCACCGTGCCGTCGGCTGCGATGACCACGGTCGAGCGGATCACGCCCATGTACTTCTTGCCGTACATGCTCTTCTCGCCCCAGGCGCCGTACTGCTCGGCGACCGCGTGGTCGGCGTCCGCAAGCAGCGTGAATGGCAGCTCGAACTTCGCCTTGAACTTCGCGTGCGACGCCTCGCCATCGGGGCTGACGCCGAGCACGACCGCGCCGGCGGCGGTGAACGCGTCCCAGGCGTCGCGGACGCCACAGGCCTGCGTCGTGCAGCCGGGCGTGTCGTCGCGGGGATAGAAGTAGACGACGACCTGCGTGCCCTTCAGCTTCGACAGCGTGACCGTCTCGCCGCTGTCGTCGGTGAGGCTGAAGTCGGGTGCGGGGGAGCCAACTGCGAGCATGCGAGCCTCCGGAAGATGCGGCTGGTGCCGGGAAACGGGGTGCAAAGGTGCCGTTGCAGCCTAGCGGGCGCACACGCTCGTCCCGCTCGCGCTCGCCCCGCTTCGGTACCCTCGCTGCGTGGTCAACGTCCACCACACCGTCGCGTACCTCGTGCTCGCCGCTGCGCTCGCCTCGGCGGTGCTCGGCTCGGTCACGGCCTGGCGCCGGCGCAAGGCCGGTCATCTCCTCTCGCAGGTGATCGCGCTCGCGCAGACGCTCGTCGTCGCGCAGGTGGCGATGGGCCTCATCCTGCTCTCGCAGCACCGTCGTGCGAACGACCAGCTGCACTATCTCTACGGCTCGCTGTCGCTCGCCGCGATCCTTGCCCCGTGGATGTACGCGCCGCAGGAGCCGCGCAAGCGCCTGCTCTGGTTCGCCGGCTCGGCGCTCGTCGCCGCGCTGCTCGCAGGCCGCGCCTACATGAGCGCCACCCAGTGAGGCGCTGGCGCGCGCTCAACCCGTCGCTGCGCGGCTTCCTCGTGCTGGCGGTGATCGCCGGCGTGATCACGGCCGCCTCGGGCCCGGGCGAGTCGGCGCTGGCCGTGCTGTTCGTGCTGCTGCGCATCGCCTTCCTGCTGGCGCTGCTCTGGACGGCCTACACGCTGTGGCGCAACCACCGTGTCGAGATCAACACGTGGTCGTTGCGGGCGCGCGTCATCTTCTACGGCGCCGCGCTGCTGCTCGTCGTCGACCTGATCGTCTACTTCTTCCGTAACGTGGCAGGGCCCGACGCGCTGGCGTTCTTCCTCGTGCTCGGCGGCTGTGCCTACGCGCTGTGGCGCGTCTGGCGCGACCAGCACACGTACGCGTAGGACGCTGCTCCGGGGCGGGGCGGGGCGGCGCGGGCCGCCGGCGGTGCTACTCCTGCGCCGGCTTGACGACGGCCGTGGCGGCCCCGTCCAGCAGGTCGAGCGCGTTGCGGTGCGTGCAGTGCGTGCCGACGAAGATCGGCGTGTCGCGCTCGGTGTACTTCGACGCCTCGGTCTCACGCAGCCGCTGCATCAGGTGCATGAAGTCGGCAGGCTCCTCGCACTCGAAGACCGTCATGAACTCCTGGTCGTCGATGCCGAACGAGTACGTCGTGTGGTTCGTGATGGTGTAAAACTCCGACCCGACCTGGGCATGCTCGCGCATCGCCATACCGCGCTCCTGCAGCGGCAGGGCGTACCAGGGGCGCAGCTTCACGAACGGGTAGACGACGAGGTAGTCGGCGGCGCGCGGCGTGATGCGACCCATCCGCTTCGCCTTCGACTGCTTCTCGAAGTACTGCGACGACTTGGTGGTCGCCAGATACGAGTACGGGGTGGAGAGCCAGCCAGCGAGCGGCGTGCCGTTGAGCGCCGCGCCCAGGTCGATCAGATCCTGGTAGCGCTCGGTGATCTTCCAGAGGAAGAAGTCGGTCTCGGGGCGCACGCCGGTGAGGGTGTACGACTGCAGCCACTCGAAGCGAGCGGAGTGCTGCTCGAGCACGTCAACCCAGGCCTGCTTGTGCGCTGCGCGCTCGGCCTCAGGGAGGCGGCGCCACGCCGGATCGACCTTGAAGTAGGTGTATGCGACGTACTGCCCGACCAGCTTCTCTTCCATGCCCATGGCGAGGATGCTAGCGGGAGCCGGTCTTCGCGACGGGCAGGAGGAACGGCTCGCTCGTCACCGTGGTCGGCGTGCCGGCGTTGAGCGGGGCGGTGGCCTTCAGCGTGAAGCGGTACAGCGCCCTGGCCACCCGGCGGGCCGGGAAGCTGATCGTCAGCGGCTCGCCGCTGCGGGCGGTGCCGCGAGCCACGAGCGTGGTCGTGTGCGACGGATAGCGCTCGAGCCGCGCGTAGTAGATGCAGTCCACGTCGCAGGTGAGCATGGCGGCAAGCGCGGTGGCGCCGAGGCCGGCGCCATGCGGCCAGGCGACGGCGGGCTGCGGCGACAGGGCGAGGTCGGGGCAGCGGGAGATGACGCCGCCGCGCGCGTCGCGTGCGGCGGCCTTGACGGTGTCGCGGCTGGCCTTCGGTGTCCCGTCGGCGTAGTAGGGGCCGGACTGCCAGCCGGCGAGGGCCGGCTCGTCGCTGACGTGGAACAGCAGCAGCGTCTCGACCGTGGGCTGGCAGAACGCGATCTGGATCGCCTGCCGGTAGCTGTCGCCCTGCGTCGCCTCGTCCACCGGCCTGGTCGTCGCCGGCTCGGCGCCGCTGTAGGCCGCGGTCTTCTCGGCCGGGATCGTCGACTCGACACCGAACTCGTCGTAGACGATCGGGATGGTCGAGCCGGGCTGCGCGGTGCCGTCGAAGGCCTTGCCGAGCAGCGCCACCAGCTTGCTGTAGTCCGACAGCGTGATCGTCGTCGAGTTCGGGTGCTGGAACGTCGGCGGCTGGCTCGAGTTGTCGCCGTACGGGTGGAAGGCGAAGGCGTCCATGAGCGGCAGGGTGCGACCCGACGCGCGGTAGGCGGCACCCATGTCCGGGATGAACGCCGTGGGCGAGTGCGTGTCGCGGCCGGTGCCGGGCCGGTCGATGCCCCGCGGCGAGAGGGCGCCGCCGATGACGCGCACCGAGGAGCGCACCGCCTTCAGCGCGTCGTAGGTCTGCGCGAGCAGCGCGACGTAGGCCGGGGCGGCCGCATCGCTGCCGTCGGCGTTGAACTGCGGCAGCCAGAAGCGGTTGAGGTTCGGCTCGTTGCCGACGATCACGTCGCCGAACGACGGCAGCTTCTGCACGATCGACGCCGCATACGCAGCGAACTGCTGGCGGCTCTCGTCGTCGAGTGGCGTCTGGCTGCTGCCCGTCGGATAGACGGAGAGGTAGACGCGAATGCCGGCGAGGTTCGCAGCGTCGGCCGCGTTCTTCAGCTGCGCCAGCTCGGAGGCGGTGGGCGCGGTCAGGCCGCGCGTCCACTGCGACGTGACCCGCAGCGCGGTGAAGCCGACGAGCCGCGCCAGCTCGACCTGCGCCTTCGCCTGCAGCAGCGTCGGCTGCTTCGGCAGGTCCTCGGCAGCGCCGACCAGCAGGCCCGGCCCGCCCGCCAGCGCGGCGCCCGGCGCGAGCGCGAGGGTTGCCGCAGCTGCCACGGCAGCAACGAGGGGTAGCAGGGCGCGCAGGGAGCGGGGCAGAGGCTTCACCGGAGCGAGGATAGTGGGGAGCTAGGCTGGCGGCGTGCCCTTTCGCGACCAGCTGAAGGCCTTGCCCACCGAGCCCGGCGTCTACCTCTTCCGCGATGTGGACGGCGAGCTGCTGTACATCGGCAAGGCGAAGGTGCTGCGGGCACGCGTGCGCACCTACTTCAACGGCGGCGACGGCCGGCCCGGCATCCAGCGCATGATCGACCGCATCGCCGATATCGAGGTGATCGTCACCGGCTCCGAGGCCGAGGCGTTGCACCTCGAGCAGAACCTCGTCAAGCGCCACCGGCCGCTGTTCAACGTGCGCCTGCGCGACGACAAGACGTTCCCGTACATCGCCGTGACGGTCGCCGACGACTTCCCCCGCGTGCTGTTCACGCGCGAGCGCCACCGTCGCGGCGTCGTCTACTTCGGCCCGTACGCGAACGCCCGCAGCGTGCGCGAGACGCTCGACACGCTCAACCGCGTCTTCCAGTACCGGCCCTGCGAGGGGCCGAAGCCGGGGCGCCACAGCGGCTCGCCCTGCCTCGACTTCCACATCGAGCGCTGCCTCGCCCCGTGCATCGGCGCGATCTCGAAGGAGGACTACCGCGCGCTGATCGACGGCGTCATCGACTTCCTCGGCGGCGAGACGAAGAAGATCCAGCGCGACCTGGAACGCAAGATGCAGGAGGCGGCGGCCTCCGAGCGCTACGAGGATGCCGCGCGCTACCGCAACCGGCTCTTCGCGATCACCACCCTCGCCGAGCGGCAGGGCGCCGACAGCGCGGCGATCGGCACGGTCGACGTGATCGGCCTCGCCTCCGAGGGCGAGCGGGCGGCGGTGCAGGTCTTCCCGATGCGCGACGGCAAGCTCGTCGACCGCTTCGCCTTCCACCTGGAGAACGGCGAGGGGCACGACGACGCAACGCTGCTCGAGGCCTTCTGCCTGGAGTACTACGGCTCCCTGCCGACGATCCCGCCGCAGATCGTCGTGCCGCCGCGCGTGGGCGACACCTCGGCCCTGGCCGAGTTCCTGTCCGGCCTCCGCGGCTCCGCCGTCGAGGTGCGCACCCCGGAGCGCGGCGAGAAGAAGCGGCTGCAGGCCCTCGCCGACGACAACGCGAAGCTCTCGCTCGGCACCGACCTCGCCGCGGCCGAGCGCAAGCGCCAGCGGCGGGTCGAGGCGCTCGAGGAGCTGCGCGAGGCGCTGGAGCTGGAGAGCCTCCCGATTCGCATCGAGTGCTACGACATCTCGACGACGATGGGTGAGCAGTCGGTCGGGTCGATGGTTGTGCTGGAGGATGCTGCGCCGAAGAAGGCGCACTACCGCAAGTTCGCGATCCGCACCGACCTCAGCGCCGGGCCCGACGACTTCGCGTCAATGGCGGAGGTGATCGGCCGCCGCTTCGCGCGGTCGCGCGCGGAGCTGGGCGACGAGGAGTGGGACGAGAGCTTCGCCACGCTGCCGAATCTCATCGTCATCGACGGTGGCAAGGGCCAGCTGAACGCCGCCCTCGAGGCGATGCGGGCCTATGACCTGCCGCGCGTCGCGGTCGTCTCGCTGGCCAAGCGGATCGAGGAGGTGTTCCTGCCCGGCCGCTCCGAGCCCGTCATGCTGGACCCGCGTAGCGCCGGCCTGCAGCTGCTGCAGCGCAGCCGCGACGAGGCGCACCGCTTCGCCCTCGGCTACCACCGCACCAAGCGTGCCACGGCCGCGCGCGCCTCGATCTTCGATGATCTGCCCGGCGTCGGGCCTGCCCGGCGCAAGGCGATCCTCAACCACTTCGGCTCGGCCGACCGCTTCGTCAACGCCACCGCCGAGGAGATCGAGTCCGTGCCCGGGATCCCGCCGCGCACCGCCCGCACGATCCACGCCGCGCTGCACAAGACGGGCGCGTCCTAGGTCGCGTCGCGGCGATCCCGTAGCTTTCCGCCCATGCGCCGCGCACCCCTGCTCGTCCTTGCCGCCGTCACCGCCGCCCTGGCCGTCGCGCTCGGCGGCGCCGGCACCGCTCTCGCCGCCTCGCGCGCCGACGGCACCCCCGCCGGGATCATCACCCGGTTCGTGCAGGCCGCGGGCCAGGGCGACTCCGCTGCGCTGTGGGCGCTGCTCTCCCGGCCAACCCGGCAGCGGCTCGGCCCCGATCTCGCCACCTTCCGCGTGAAGGCGGCGCCCGGCATCACCGCTGTCGTCGGCGCGCTTGCGCACAGCAGCGGGCTCAAGGTGTCGCTCGTGCAGAAGCTGAGCCCGGCGTGGGCGATCGCTGTGATGACCGGCGCGCTCGGGTCGGGCGGCCAGCGGCAGGCAGGCGCCTACGCGGTGGCGCTGCGCGGTGAGGGCGGGGGCTGGCGCGTCGAGCTGGCAGGCGCCGCGACCCTGTGCGTGCTCGGCCCGGATCCCGGCCAGGTCGTCGTGGTGCCGGAGACGCAGTTCGCGGTCGAGGCGAAGGCGCCGAGCGCCATCCTCGGCGGCGTGCTCTTCGCCGACGGGAAGGAGCTGACGTCGAGCGGTGGCGGCACCGGCCCGCGCGCGATCACCTTCTTTGCGCCGGCCGCGCTCGCCCGGCAGCAAGGCATCCACTTCGGCGCGGCAATCGCCGCGACCAGCAGCGATGCCACGGCCATCGCCTGGACGTTCGCCTTCGTGCCTGCGGCCAGCCCGAAGCCGCCGACGGCAACGCCGCAGGCGGAGTAGCGGCCGGGGCCGGCGCGTCGCGCCTGGCTAGTGCGGCAGCACGAGCACCGCGATGGCGAAGCCGGTGCCGAGGAGTCCGATCAAGCGCATGCCCTGACGGTAATCGGCCGCTGTGAGCAGCCTGTGAGGGGCACGTAGGGATTCCGTACGGACGGATGCCGCTCGGCAGCCGCTCGGAGGCGGGGCCGTCACTCGCCGGGGGCGAGGAACGGGTAGCGCCAGTCGGTGGGCGGCGCGAGCGTCTCCTTGACGGCACGCGGGCTCGCCCAGCGGATCAGGTTCCACACCGAGCCGGCCTTGTCGTTGGTGCCGGAGCCGCGCGCGCCGCCAAACGGCTGCTGGCCGACGACGGCGCCGGTCGGCTTGTCGTTCACATAGAAGTTGCCGGCGGCGAAGCGCAGGGCGTCGGCGGCCTGGTCGATCGCGGCGCGGTCGGTGGCAAAGACGGCGCCGGTGAGGCCGTAGGGGCCGGTGCGGTCGACCAGCCGCAGCGTCTCGGCCCACTGTGCATCGGGGTAGACGTAGGCGGTGAGGATCGGCCCGAACAGCTCCTCGGTGAGCAGCGGGAAGTCGGCGTCCTGCGTCTCGATCAGCGTCGGCTGGACGAACCAGCCGGTCGCGTCGTCGGTGCCGCCGCCGGCGACGACCTCGGCGCGGGGATGGGCGTGGGTGTCGGCGATGGCGGTGCGGAGGCGCGCGAACGCCTTCGCATCGATGACCGCGCCCAGGAACGTCTCGGGGTCGGCCGGGTCACCGACCACGAGCTGCGCGATCTCCTCCTGCAGGCGGGCCTTGAGCGCAGGCCAGAGGCTGCGCGGCGCGTACAGGCGCGAGGCGGCCGAGCACTTCTGCCCCTGGTACTCGAAGGCGCCACGGACGAGCGCCGCGACCACCGCCTCCGGGTCGGCCGAGGGGTGCACCAGCACGAAGTCCTTGCCGCCGGTCTCGCCAACCAGCCGCGGGTAGCCGCGATAGCCCGCGACGTTCTCGCCGACCGTCTGCCAGAGCTCGTTGAACACCGTGGTGGAGCCGGTGAAGTGGATGCCCGCGAGGTGGCGCCGCGGTACGACGCTGCGGGCGATGCGCGCGCCGTCGCCATGGACGAGGTTGATCACGCCGTCGGGCAGGCCCGCCTCGCGCAGCAGCTGCAGCAGGAAGTGCGCGGCGAACGCGCCGCTGTGGGCCGGCTTCCAGATCACCGTGTTGCCCATCAGCGCCGGGGCGGTGGGCAGGTTGCCGGCGATCGACGTGAAGTTGAACGGCGTCACCGCGAAGACGAAGCCCTCGAGCGGCCGGTACTCGAGCCGGTTCCAGGCGCCGGGCGGCGAGAGCGGCTGCTCGTCGTAGATGCGAAGCATGAACTCGACGTTGAAGCGCCAGAAGTCGATCAGCTCGCACGCGGCGTCGATCTCGGCCTGGTGCATCGTCTTCGACTGGCCGAGCATGGTGGCGGCGTT
>CANNRA010000044.1 GCA_947507735.1 Actinomycetota bacterium | reverse complement strand
TCGGTGTGCTCGGCCGGGTTGTGGCTGATCCCGCCGCGGCTCGGCACGAAGAGCATCCCGGCCGGCACGTGGGGCGCGATGATCTGCGCGTCATGGCCGGCGCCGCTCGGCATCCGCCGGGCGCTCGCCCCCTCCAGCTCGGCGGCCCGCTCGATCGCATCGACGAAGGCGGTGTCCATCGGCACCGGGTCGAGCCGGTAGATCTCGCTGACGGTGAGCGAGAGCGACTCCTCGGCGGCGATGCGCGCCAGAATGCCGCGGGCAGCCTCGTCGAGCGTGAGGTACGTGGCGTGGTCGGCGGCGCGGATGTCGATGCTGAAGTCGCAGGCACCGGGGATCACGTTCTTGCCGCCCGGCTCCACCGCGATCGTGCCGACGTTGGCGGTGACCGACGGCGCGTGGCGGGCCAGATCGCGTAGCTCCAGCACGGCGCGGGCGGCGCCGGCGAGCGCGTCGCGGCGCATGTTCATCGGCGTGGTGCCTGCGTGGTTCGCCTGTCCTTCGAGACGAACCTGCAGTCCGAGCAGCCCGACGATCGAGGTGACGACGCCGATCTCCTCTCCCGACTGCTCGAGCACCGGCCCCTGCTCGATGTGGAGCTCCAGGTAGCCGCGGATCCGGTCGATGGCTGCGGCCGAGCCGACCGCGGCGTGATCCCGCCCGCACGCTGCCATCGCCTCGGCAATCGTCACGCCGGCCCGGTCGGTGCGGCTGCCGAGGCCGCTCAGGTCATGTCCGGTGAACGCGCGGCTGCCGAACAGCGCCGTGCCGAAACGAGTGCCTTCCTCGTCCATGAACGCGCTCACCCACAGCGGGCAGCCGGGGCCGTCACCCCGCTCGTGAAACTGGCGCAGCACGTCGAGGCCGGCCAGCACGCCGAGCGCGCCGTCCAGCGTGCCGCCACGCGGAACCGTGTCGAGGTGCGAGCCAATCAGGAAGGCAGGCCCGTCGCCGCCGCTGCTGCGCAGGAAGGCGTTCCCGGCTGCGTCGATGTCGCTCATGGCGCCGACGGTGCGGCCGCGCTCGGCCAGCCAGGCGTAGGCAGCCAGCAGCTCGGGCGACCAGGCGACGCGTGTGACTCCGCCTCCCGGGTCGGCACCGATCTTCGCGAGGTTCGCGATGTCCTGGGCGAGTTCGGTCACGTTGAGGCCGCCGGCGCTTGCGCGAGGATCGAGAGGGAGAGCGGCACCGCGGCGACTGTAACAGTCGCGCCGAGGACGATGGTGGGCTGCCCGCGCCGCTCCCCCTTGCACGGAATTCATAAACGCGTAAGGCCCGCCGCCCCTCTCGCGCCCTCGCCACCCGGCACACTGGAGGCGTGACCACCGTCCTCCTCGTCGACGACGAGCCCATCGTGCGCGAGGTCGTCGCGCGCTACCTGCGCCGCGAGGGCTTCGAGACGATCGAGGCCGGCGACGGCGACACGGCGCGCGGCCTGGTCGAGACGGCGCAGCCGAGCCTGGTGGTGCTCGACGTGATGATGCCGGGGATGGACGGGCTGGCGCTGTGCCGCTGGATCCGGGCGCGCAGCGATCTGCCTGAACGGGTACCAAGCTGTCGCATTCGCGGCACGAAGCGCCCTCCTCGCCGGGTTATACTCCGGGTATGAAAACTGCCGTGTCGATTCCCGACGCGCTCTTCGCCCAGGCCGAGGAGCTTGCGCAGCGGCTCGGCAAGTCGCGCAGCCAGGTCTACCGCGAGGCCCTCGCCGAGTACGTCGCCCGACGCGAGCCCGGCGCCGTCACTGCCGCGCTTAACCAGGTCGCCGACGACCTTGCGCGCGACGGAGCCGACAGCTGGCTCGAAGCGGCCTCCCGCGCCACGCTTGGACGCAACGAGTGGTCGTAGCGCAGGGTGACATCGTCTGGGCCGACCTGCCCGACCCCGCCGGCTCGGGGCCGGGGCTCCGCCGGCCGGTGGTCGTCGTGCAGGGGGAGGCGTTCAACGCGAGCCGTCTCGCCACGGTGGTCGTCGTCCCGCTCACGACCACGATGCGCTGGGCTGCGGCACCTGGCAACGTCTTCCTGACGGGGAAGCAGACCGGGCTGCCGCGCGACTCCGTCGCCAACGTCTCGCAGATCACCGCGGTCGATCGCGCGTACCTCGCCGACCGTGCCGGGCACCTCTCGGCCGCCGACCTCACACTCGTGCTCGCCGGAATCGACATCGTGCTCGGCCGTGAGTAGCGCCCGCGTCGCGTTCACGCTGCCGGTCTGAACGCGGCCTTACAAGTTGCTTAAACGCCCCTTCCCCGCCCACCCGGCCCGCCTCGCGGGTGCTACACCGTAGGAGTCATGGCAACCCCGGAGCATCCCCAGGAGAACATCGGCCAGCGGCGCGTCGGCCGCGGGGCCTTCCTCGGCGTCGTCGGCCTCGGCGTCGGCACCCTCTTCGCGGGCGGTGCGATCTCGCGGGCAACGCGTGGCATCACCCAGCCGGTCACCGACTCGGTGGGCCTGGCCGGCGTCATCCCCTCGGACGGCTGGCGCATCTACACCGTCGCCGCCACGATGCCGACCTTCGACGAGCAGAGCTGGCGCCTCACCATCGACGGCCTCGTGCGCACGCCGCTCTCGCTCAGCCTCGCCGACCTGCGCGACCTGCCCCGCGTCGACCAGGTCTCGAGCTTCTACTGCGTCACCGGCTGGGTCGTCAAGAACGTCAAGTGGGCCGGCGTGCGCATCGACGACGTCCTCAAGGCGGCCGGGCCGCAGGCCGCTGGCACCGCCCTCACCTTCACCTCCTCCGAGCGGCCCTACGTCGACTCGCTGACGCTGAAGCAGGCCCGCCTGCCCGACGTCCTGCTCGCCTACGAGCAGGACGGCAAGCCGGTGCCGCGCGTGCACGGCGCGCCGCTACGCCTCGTGATCCCCGAGATGTACGGCTACAAGAGCGTCAAGTGGGTCGAGCGGATCACCGTCACGCCCGAGGCCGAGGTCGGCTACTGGGAGGTGCGCGGCTACGACCGTGACGCCTGGGTCGGCAAGTCGAACGGGTACGAGTCGTGAGCGCGATCGCGCCCGCCGGCCCAGCCACGGTGCCCGCCCCCGCCGCTGCCGGTGTCCCTGCCCGCCGCTGGCTGGCGCGCTTCACCCTCACCGAGCGTGCCCTGCACTGGGTGCACGCCACCGCCTTCGTGACGCTGCTCGGCTCGGGCCTCGTGCTCTACCTGCCGCCGCTGTCGGAGCTCGTCGGCCGGCGCCCGCTCGTCAAGGACATCCACTGGTGGACGGCCATCTCGTGGGCCGGGGCGCTCGCCCTGATCGTGCTCCTCGGCAACCGCCGGGCCGTGGCGCGCACCGTCCGCGAGATCGACGCCTTCGACGCCGACGACCGCCGCTTCCTGCGCGGCCAGCGCCCCGCCCCGCAGGGGCGCTTCAACGCGGGCCAGAAGGTCAACGCGATCCTCACCGCCGCCTTCGCGCTGCTCTTCGCCGTCTCGGGCGCGCTGCTCTGGCTCGGTGAGCGCAACCACGCCTTCCGCCTCGAGGGCACCGTCTTCCTGCACGACGCGCTGATGTACGTCTCGCTCGTCCTGCTCGTCGGCCACCTCTACCTGGCCGTGATCAACCCGAAGACGCGCCACGCGCTGCACGGCATGACCCGCGGCACGGTGGACGAGGAGTGGGCGCGCGTCCACCACGCGAAGTGGGTGGCGGAGCTGGAGGCGGCCAGAACGACAGACGGGGCCGTTAGCCCCGTCGATCAAAACGCTACCTAGAGTGCCGCTCGCGCGGCGCAGAGGTTGGCGCTAGCGCTTGCCAGCAGGCTTGGTGCCAGCAGGCTTCAGGAAGGGGGCGAGCTTCTTCTTCTCGCGCTCCTTCTTCTTCTTCTGACGGTCGTTCGCCCAGCGAACGGACTTGCGGTCTCCACGGGCCATATGGCGGGGACTCTAGCTGGACCCGGCGCGCGCTGCGGAGGTGGTGCGCCTACGCCTCGACGGTGACGCCCTTCCAGAAGGCGACGCGGCCGCGGACGCTGTCGGCCTCGGGCTTCGTCTCGGGGTAATACCAGGCGGCGTTGGCGTTGACCTGGTCGCCCACGATCACGTCGTAGTACGAGGCCGTGCCCTTCCAGCCGCACACCGTGTGGTGATCGGTCGGGCGGAAGTGCTCGGCGAGGAGCGCCTCGGGCGCGAAGTAGTGGTTGCCCTCGACGACGACCGTGTCGTCGCTCTCGGCGATGACGGTTCCGTTCCAGATGGCGCGCATGGTGCGAGCGTAGCGGCGGGGGTGCAGGCTGGGCCGGACGCCGCTCCGGCGTGGCCGTTACTCTGGCAGCGATGCGGCGGTTGCGGGATCTCCTAGGACGCCTCGCCGAGCCGCTCGGCCTGCTGCCTGTGCTGCTCGCGCTCTACGCGCACGTCCTCTACCTGCGTGCCCGTCTGCGCGCGCTCGGCAGCGATCCCGTTGCCACCGACGGTCTGCCCGTGCCGCCGGCCCGCCTGCTCTTCCTCGTCACCAACGAGTGCGACCCCGCCTGGTACTTCGAGAGCGGCATCGCCGCCGCCGAGTCGCTGGAGGAGCTGCTGCGTCGCAACAACCTCGACATCCGGGAGATCGGGCCGGTGCTCGACTTCGGTTGCGGCTGCGGGCGGGTGATCCGCCGCTGGCACGACCTGGGGATCGAGCTCCACGGCACCGACCTCAACGCGCAGCTGGCCGGCTGGTGTGGTGCCAACCTGCCGTTCGCGCGCTTCGGCGTCAACGAGCTGGCCCCGCCGCTGCCCTACGCCGACAACAGCTTCGGCCTGATCTACGCCTTCTCGGTGTTCACGCACCTGCCTGCGGAGCTGGAGGCTGCCTGGGTGGACGAGCTGCGCCGCGTGCTGCGGCCGGGCGGGCACCTCGTCATCTCGACGCACGGTGACGCGTACCTCGACCGGCTGGAGGAGAGCGAGCGGGCCGACTACCTGGCGGGGCGCACCGTGGTGCGTCGTGGCGGCGTCGCCGGCTCCAACTGGTGCACCACCTTCCACCCGGAGCGCGCCCTGCGGGAGGACATCGCCCGTGGCTTCGAGCTGCTGGACACGGTGCCGCGTGGCGCCCGCGGCAACCCGGTGCAGGACGCGACGCTGCTGCGGAAGCCGGTTTGACGGGCCTGCCGGCCGACAGGGATTCTCTGGACGTGGACCCGGCAGACGTCGCGCGGCGTGCCCGCACCGAGAACTTCCCGATCGCGTCCGTGCTCTTCCCGCGGGCGGTGCGCCCCCACCTGCACGCGATCTACGGGTTCTGCCGGCTCGTGGACATGCTCGGCGACGAGGCCGAGGGCAACCGGCCGGCGCTGCTCGACGAGCTGGAGCGGGAGCTGGACGCCTGCTACGCCGCTCCGGGCGCACCCGGCCCGACCTGGCCGGTCATGCAGCAGCTCGCACCGACGATCCGCGCCTGCACGCTCGACCGGGAGCCGTTCCGCCGCCTCATCGACTGCAACCGCCAGGATCAGCACGTCGCCGACTACGCGAGCTGGGACGAGGTGAAGCAGTACTGCACGCTCTCGGCCGATCCGGTGGGGCGCATGGTGCTCGGTGTCGTGGGCCTCGCCGGGGAGCAGCGGCTGCTGGGCGCCAGCGACAACGTGTGCACCGGGCTCCAGCTCGTGAACTTCCTGCAGGACGTGCCGCGCGACCTCGAGCTGGGCCGGATCTACCTGCCCGCCGACGACCGCGCGCGCTTCGGCGTGACCGCGCTCGACCGGCCGTCGCCGGAGCTGCGCGCGCTGCTCGCGTTCGAGGCTGACCGGGCGCGGCAGCTGCTCGCGGGTGGGGAGGTGCTGCGGCGCGAGATCGGTGGCCGGCTTGGCCGGGCGATCGGCCTCTTCGCACGGGGCGGCCTGGCGGCGCTCGACGCGCTGGACGAGGCCGACTGGGACATCTTCACGCAGCGGCCGCGGCCGTCGAAGGCCCGCCTCGCCCGCGCCGCCGTGAAAGCGGTGCTCGCGTGAGCACCGGCGTCGCTGCCTCGTCTGGCCCGGCACTGACCGTCGACCAGGCGTACGCCGAGGTGCAGCGCCTCACGCGCGAGCGCGCCAAGAACTTCGCCTTCGGGATCATGGTGCTGCCGCCCGCCAAGCGCCGGGCTGTCGCCGCGATCTACGCCTACGCGCGCCTCACCGACGACATCGCCGATGGCGACATCGTCGTGCCGGACAAGGCGGCGGCCCTGCTCGCGCTGCGCGCTGCGCTCGACGCACCCGCCCCCGTGGACGACGCGATGTGGGTCGCGCTCGCCGATGCGCGCAGCCGCTACCCGATCTCCCGCGACGCCCTTGCCGCGCTCTGCGACGGCGGCCTGCAGGACATGCAGCAGCAGCGCTACGCCGACATCGGCGAGCTGGTCGGCTACTGCCGCAAGGTGGCGGGCGCCGTCGGTGTTGCCTGCTGCGCCGTCTACGGGGCCGACCAGCCGGGCCTCGCCGAGACGCTCGGCATCGCGCTCCAGCTGATCAACATCATGCGCGACGTCCCCGAGGACTGGCAGCTCGGTCGCGTGTATCTGCCCCAGGACGAGCTGGCCGCGTTCGGCGTCACCGAGGCCGACCTCGCTGCGGGCGTCGCGACGCCCGCCTTCCGCCGGCTGATGGCCTTCCAGGGCGAGCGCGCCCGCGCCTATCTGGCCGAGGGCCGCGAGTTGCTGCCCCACCTCGACCGGCGATCGCGTGCCTGCGTCGCCACCTTCGCGACGCTCTACGAGGGGATCCTCGACGCGATCGAGGCGGCCGACTACGACGTGTTCACGACCCGCCCCTCCGTGCCGACGGTGCGCAAGCTGGCGATCGTGGCGGGCGGGCTCGGGCGCGGGCTGGTGCCGCTGTGAGAGCGGTCGTCGTCGGCGGCGGGATCGCAGGCGCGGCCGCCGCGCTCGACCTGCGTGCCCAGGGCCACGAGGTGACCTTGCTGGAGGCGCGCCCGACGCTGGGCGGCGCCGTGCAGACCCTGCCCGAGCGCGAGGGCGACCCGCCGCCGCCCCCGGACAACGGCCAGCACATCGCCCTTGGCTGCTGCGCCGCCTACCTCTCATTTGTCGCGGACGTTGGCGCCGCCGACGCCTTCGAGCGACTCGCGCTGGCCCTGCCGGTCTACGACGAGCAGGGCCGCGTCTCGGCGATCGGGGCCGGGCCGCTCGGCCTGCTCCGCTACCGCCACATCACGCTGCGCGAGCGGCTGCAGGTCGCCCGCGCCTCGCTCAAGCTCGGCAAGCTCGACCCGGCCGCGCACGACCTCGAGAGCTTCGGCGACGTGCTGCGCCGCCTCGGCACCAGCAGCCGCGTCATCGACCGCTTCTGGGACGTCTTCGTGCGGCCGGCCCTCAACCTGCCCTGCGACGAGGCAGCGGCCTCGCTTGGCATCTTCACGGTGCAGACGGCGCTGCTCGGGCCGAAGGGCGCAAGCGACATCGTGCTGCCGATCCAGCCGCTCGGTGCGATCCACCACACCGCCACCGAGGGCACGCTGCTGGAGCGCGGCGTCACGGTGCGCCTCGGCGTGCGCGTCACCGAGCTGGCGGGCGGCGAAGCGGGCGAAGCGGCGGGCGGCGCCCCGGTCACGGCCGCCCTGCTCGACACGGGCGAGCGCATCGCCGGCGACCTCTTCGTCGTCACGCTCCATCCCAGCGAGACGGCGCGCCTGCTCGGCGAGCCTGACCCCGGGCTCGAGGACTCGCCGATCGTCTCCGTCCACCTCCAGTTCGACCGAAAGATCCTGCAGCCGCGGCTCGCTGCGCTGATCGGCACCAGCGCGCAGTGGGTGTTCGACCGCGGCGCGCTCACCGGCCACGAGCCGGCGGTCGGTCAGTACCTCACGGTCGTCTCGTCCGGCGTGCCCGAGCTGCTGGAGGTGCGCGGGCGCGGCGTCGTCGACCTCGTCGCCCGGGAGCTGACCGACCGCCTCGGCCACGCCGAGCTGCTCTGGTCGCGCGTCAGCCGCGAGCCGCGGGCCACGTTCGCCTGCCGTCCCGGGAGCGCCGCCAATCGCCCCGGCCCCGCGACGCGCCTCGCCAACGTCGCTCGCGCAGGCGCCTGGACCGGCACCGGCTGGCCCGCCACGATGGAGAGCGCGGTCCTGAGCGGTCGCCTTGCGGCAAGCTATCTCTCGTCATGGCAGTGACCCGCACCGATCAGCTCGCGCGCATCGACGCCGCCATCGAGGCCGGCGTGCAGCGCCTGCTCGAGCTCCAGCATCCCAACGGCTACTGGGTCGGCGAGCTCGAGAGCAACGTCACGATGACCGCGCAGCACCTCTTCTGGCACCACTTCCTGGGCCTGCGCACCCCCGATCTCGACCTCCGCATCGCCAACGAGCTGCTCGCCCGGATGCGCGCCGACGGCACGTGGAGCATCTGGTGGGAGGGCCCCGCCGACCTCTCGACCACGGTCGAGGCGTACGTCGCGCTGCGCCTGTGCGGCGTTGACCCGGGCGCTGCAACCCGCGCCTACATCAACGCGAACGGCGGCATCCCCAAGGTGCGCGTCTTCACCAAGTGCTTCCTGGCGCTGTTCGACCAGTGGCCGTGGCAGCGCATCCCGCCGGTGCCGGTGGAGATGATCCTGCTGCCCGCGAGCGCCCCGTTCTCGGTGTACAGCCTCGCCTGCTGGGCGCGCCAGACCGTCGTGCCGCTCGCCGGCGTGATGGCGATGCGCCCGATCCGCAAGATCGACGTCGACCTGACCGACATCGGCGCCCGCGTCGGTCAGTCGAAGCCGGCGAGGCCGCACGGCCCGGTCCGTCGCCGCGCGCTCGACGCAGCGGAGAAGTGGATCCGCGAGCGCCAGGAGGCCGACGGCGGCTGGGGCGGCATCCAGCCGCCCTGGGTGTGGGGCCTGATCTTCCTCGCGTGTCGCGGCCGTGGCTTCGACGACCCGCAGTTCGCCAAGGCGGTCGAGGGCTGGCAGGGCTTCCTGGTCGAGGACGGCGACCGCCTCCGCCCCGAGGCGTGCCAGTCCCCCGTCTGGGACACGGGCCTCGCGCTGCTCGGCCTGCGTGCCTGTGGCGTCCCCGCGACGCACCCGCAGCTGCTGCGTGCCGCCGACTGGCTCGTCGCCGAGGAGGTCACGGTCAAGGGCGACTGGGCTGTCCGCCGCCCCGACCTCGCACCCGGCGGCTGGGCCTTCGAGTACCAGAACGACATCTACCCCGACATCGACGACGCGGCGGTGATCGCGCTCGCGCTCAGGGCGATGGGCGTCGGCGAGGCAGCCGTGCGCCGTGGCCTCGACTGGGTCGTCGGCATGCAGAGCGCCGGCGGCGGCTGGGGCGCCTTCGACGCCGACAACACGAGCGAGTGGATCGCCAAGATCCCGTTCTTCGACTTCGGTGCGGTCATCGACCCGCCCAGCGTCGACGTGTCGGCGCATGCGCTGGAGGTGCTGGCGCCGCTGCCCGAGCACCGCGAGGCCGTGGAGAGAGGCCTGCAGTGGGTGCTCGCCGAGCAGGAGGAGGACGGCTCCTGGTTCGGCCGCTGGGGCGTCAACCACGTCTACGGCACCGGTGCCGCGCTGCCTGCGCTCGAGGCCTGCGGCGTCCCGCACGACCATCCGGCGATGCGCCGAGGCGTCGCCTGGCTCGACTCCGTGCAGCACGGCTCGGGCGGCTTCGGCGAGGACGTCCTCTCCTACTCCGACCCCGCCTGGCGTGGTCGTGGCACGCCGACCCCTAGCCAGACGGCCTGGGCTCTTCTAGGCTACGTCGCCGCAGGGGAGGAACGGAGCGACGCCGCCAGGCGCGCCGCCGAGTTCTTGCTCTCGACCCAGCGCCCCGATGGCGACTGGGACGAGGAGCACTTCACCGGCACCGGTTTCCCACTCGACTTCATGATCCGCTATCACCTCTATCGTCTGTACTTCCCTTTGCTGGCACTTGGCCGACTTCGAGAAAGGCTCTCCGCATGAAGTTCCCTCTTCGTTCGACCGTCCAGATCGGTAAGTACGTCGCCCAGCAGCAGCGCAAGGGTGAGCGCTACCCGCTCGTCCTCATGCTCGAGCCGACGCTCGCCTGCAACATCGCCTGCATCGGCTGCGGCAAGATCCGCGAGTACGAGTCGAACAAGGCCAAGCTGAGCGTCGAGGAGACCATCGACTCGGCCGTGCAGTGCCCCGCGCCGGTCGTCTCGATCTGCGGCGGCGAGCCGCTCGTCTTCAAGGGGATCGAAGAGGTCGTGGCCGCGATGCTCGAGATGCCGAAGAACATCCAGCTGTGCACCAACGCGCTGCGCCTGGAGCAGTTCCTCGACATCTTTGAGCCGGATCCGCGCCTGACCTTCGTCGTCCACCTCGACGGCATGCGCGAGATTCACGACTACGTGTGCGACTACCCGGGTCTCTGGGACATCGCCGTCGACGCGATCAAGAAGGCGCGCGCGAAGGGCTTCCGCGTCTCCACGAACACCACGATCTTCAAGGAGACGGAGGTCAGCGACGTCATCGAGATGATGCGCTTCCTGACCGACGACATCGGCATCGACGGCATGCTCGTCGCGCCGGGCTACCAGTACTCGCAGATCGACCCCGAGATGACGATGACGCGCGACGAGCACGAGGTGAAGTTCCGTGCCATCCGCGCCGAGGTCAAGAAGAAGGGCTATCGCTGGCTCGCCACCCCGATCTACCAGGACTTCCTCACGGGCGACCGCAAGCTCCCGTGCGCGCCCTGGGGCTCGATCACGCGCAACCCGTATGGCTGGAAGGGACCGTGCTACCTGCTCACGGACGGCATCTTCCCGACGTACGAGGCGCTGCTCGACGGCATCGAGTGGGAGAAGTACGGCCCGGGCAACGACCACCGCTGCGAGCACTGCGGCATCCACTCCGGCTTCGAGCCGGCGGCCGCGTTCGCCTCGGTGTCGAGCGCCCGCGAGACCGTGCGCAGCATGGCGTGGACGTTCAAGGGCTAGACGGCGTGACGCTGGCCTGCGCCACTACCGCCGAGCTCAGGGCGGGCCGCCGCAGCAGCGCGCGCTCCGTCCTCGTGGGGCTCGGTGCCGCGAACGGTCTCCCCGCGGGGCCGCTCGTCTCGTTCGGCCTGGCCGGCGGCATCGCCGACGGCCTGGCCTGCGGTGACATCGTCGATGCCGAGCGCGTCGTCGACGCTGCCGGCGCGACGCTGTGGCAGGGCGCCCCGCTGGGCGTTCCCGGTGCTCGGGTTGGCACGATCCTCGCCGTCGACCAGGTGATCGACGACCCGTCCGAGCGCCGCCGCCTGCACGCTGCCACCGGCGCTCTCGCTGTCGACATGGAGTCAGGCGCCATCGCGCGCGCCGGCCGCCTCGTCGGCTGCGTTCGCGTTATCTCGGACACCCCGGACAGGCCGCTCGACGGCCTCGACGGCGCCGTCCGCACCTCCGGCGAGCTCGATCCGCTGGGCCTTGTTCGCGCGTTCCTCCGCTCTCCGGCCGGCTTCGTCCGCGCCGCCGGTGACGGTCGGCGCGCCCTGAAAGTCCTCGAGCGGACGGCGGAGGCGATCCAGTGAAAAGCGCATCCCCCAAGGGCTACGTCGTCGCGACGCGCGACCAGCTCGACTCGCCCACCGGCGAGAAGACCGGCAAGGGCAAGGTGCTGATCGCTGCGCCGCGCTCGTTCTGTGCCGGCGTCGACCGTGCGATCGAGGTTGTCGAGCGCCTCCTGCAGCAGCACGGCGCCCCGGTCTACGTCCGCCACCAGATCGTCCACAACGAGCATGTCGTGCGCCGGCTCGAGGGCCTCGGCGCCGTGTTCGTCGAGTCCGAGGACGAGATTCCGACGGGGCAGATCTGCGTGCTCAGCGCGCACGGTGTCGCCCCCGCAGTCAAGGCGAGCTGCGAGAAGCGCGGTCTCCGCGTCATCGACGCGACCTGCCCGCTCGTCTCGAAGGTGCATGCCGAGGCACGGCGCTACGCCGACTCCGGCCATCTCGTCGCGCTGATCGGCCACGCCGATCACGTCGAGGTGATCGGCACCCAGGGCGTCCGGCCCGACTCGATCGTCGTGATCGAGTCGCCCGAGGAGGCGCGCAAGCTGCAGACCGGCGGCAGGCCGATCGCCGTCGTCAGCCAGACGACGCTCTCGCTCGACGACGTCGCCGCCACGGTCAACGCCCTCGCCGAGGAGTTCGGCACCCTGACGCGGCCCCACGCCGACGACATCTGTTACGCCACGCAGAACCGGCAGGACGCCGTGAAGGAGCTCGCCAAGGAGGCGACCCTGATCCTCGTCATCGGCTCGCCGACCAGCTCGAACGCGAGCCGGCTCGTCGAGGTCGCCCAGCGTTTCGGCGCCGAGTCGATGCTGATCGACGGCGAGAGCCCGATCGATCCGGCGCTCGTTGCCGCCCATTCCATCATCGGCCTCACCGCTGGCGCTTCCACGCCCGAGGAGCTCGTGCAGTCGGTTCTCGAGCAGCTCGCCCGCCTGGGCCACGACGACCTGGAGGAGGTGACCGTGGCGAGAGAGGACGTTCACTTCCGCTTGCCGCGGGAGGTCGCATGACCAGCATCGAGACCCATGGCCACGCGGAGACGCTGGCTGCCGTGCTGCCGACGCTCCAGGTACGTGACATCACGGGCGACGTGGCGGCTGCACTTGCCGCCGTCGAGCCGCAGAGCGGCATCGCCTTCCTGCGCGGCGAGCCCGGCACGCTGATCCGCGTGCAGGAGCGCGAGTCCGGCTTCTTCTGCGACGTGGAGGAGCTGATGTCCCGCTTCGTCCCGACCGAGCAGGGCGACCGCCTCCGCTACCTGAGCATGCTGCTCGGGCCCGGCACCGAGCAGGTGCCGTTCAACGATCGCAAGCTGTGCCTCGGCCAGTGGCAGCGCGTGATGCTCTTCGATCTCGAAGGTCAGAGCCGGAGCGACTGGTCGCTGTCGGTCGTCGGCTGACCCGACGAACCACCCTCGCCTGCAGGACGGGGCGGCGGCTGCACGCGCGGAGAGCCCGCGTCTTGCGCCGTCGTCCCGTGCAGGCACACTCCGCCGATGGCCCGCGCGCTGCCGCGCCGCTCCACCCTGCTCGCCTGCTGCGCGCTCGGGCTGCTCGCCCTTGCCGCCGAGATCGCGGGCATCGGCGCGATCCAGCGTCTCGACGTCGGCCGTCACGTGTCGACGCCCGGCTACGCCCAGGCCGACTTCTATCCGCCGCTGCTCGCCGCCTTGAAGGTGGGAGCGGCGCTGCTCGCGGCGCGCCTCGCCTGGCGCTTCGCACGCGCGAGGGCGCTGGAGCGCGCTGGGCTACGGCTGATTGACGTCATCGGTGGCGGCCGCGCGGCGGCTCCGGCCCGGCCCCGGCCGCGCGTCC
>CANNRA010000043.1 GCA_947507735.1 Actinomycetota bacterium | reverse complement strand
GCGCTCAGCCGCGCGCTGCTGCGCGCGCTCAAGCTCTCGAAGTAGGCGCTACCCCGCGACGACCGGGTTGGTCAGCGTGCCGACGCCCTCGATCTCGACCGAGACCGTGTCGCCGGGGCGCAGCCACACCTGAGGGTCACGGCCCTCGCCGACGCCCGACGGCGTGCCGGTGAGGATCAGGTCGCCCGGCTCCAGGGTCATCGCCTGCGCGACGAAGGCGATCAGGTCGCGCACCGGGAAGATCATGTCGGCGGTGGTGCCGTCCTGCATCACCTCGCCGTTGACGAGCGTGCGCAGGCGCAGCCGCTGCGGGTCGGGGATCTCGGAGGCGGGGACGAGCCGCGGGCCGATCGGCCCGAAGGTGTCGAGCGACTTCGCGCGCGAGAACTGCTTGTCCGCGCGCTGGAGGTCGCGGGCCGAGATGTCGTTGGCGCAGAGGTAGCCGGCGACCAGGTCGAGCGCGTCGTCCGCGCTCACCCCCTTCGCGCCACGGCCGATGACGACGCCGAGCTCGCCCTCCCAGTCGACCTTCTGCGCGATCGCCGGCAGCACGATCGCCTCGCCGTGGCCGATCAGGCAGGTCTGCCACTTCGCGAAGAGCATCGGCGCGGCGGGCACCTCGTTGCCGAGCTCGGAGGCATGCTCGCGGTAGTTGCGGCCAACGCAGATCACCTTGCCGGGCCGGTCGATCGGGAGGCGGCTCATGTGGGCAACCCTAACGCAGCAGTTGGCGGGAAGGTGCGGCACGCCCGGGGGGAACCGTGGCTGTCCGGATCGTGCCGTAACTTCCCGCGGAGTGATCGCCGCCCGCACCCGCGCAGCCATCGTCGCCGCCACAGTCGCCGCAACCGCGCTGCTCGTCGGCGTCGGCTCTGCGCTGGCCGCCGACGGTGGCCAGGTCTGGACGAGCGCTGGCTGCGGCTCCTGCCACACGCTCAACGTCACCGGCTCGAGCGCCCGGATCGGCCCGAACCTCGACGAGCTGGCACCCACGGCGCTGCAGGTCGGCACGCAGGTGCGTTCGGGCAGCGGCTCCATGCCCTCGTTCGCCACGAAGCTGACCTCCGACCAGATCGACGCGCTCGCTGCGTTCGTTGCCGCCAACGCCGGGCGTCTGCCCGGGATGAAGGCGATCGCCGGCACCATCGTCCCCACGGCAACCGGCCCGCTCCCGCCAGCCGCCCCCTGGGTCTTCAGCCTGCAGGTGAAGCTGGCGAAGCTCGGCCTGTTCAGCGGCCCCCAGACCGGCGTCTTCGGACCGGTCACGACCGCGGCTGTCGTCGCCTTCCAGACCAAAGCGGGCCTGACCGCCGATGGCAAGTGGGGGCCCGCCAGCCAGGCGGCGCTCGACAAGGCTGCCAGCGCCGGCAAGGTGGTCGCCTCGGCCGCAACGGCGACGTCCACTGCGGCGACGGCGACCGCCTCAACGACGAGAGTCGCTTCGTCGACCGTCCTCCCCGCACCCGCCGCCTGGGTGCAGAGCCTGCAGACGAAGCTGGCGAAGCTCGGCTACTTCTCCGGCCCGGTGACCGGCGTCCTCGGCCCGGTCACCCAGGCTGCGGTCAAGACGTTCCAGGCGAACGCCGGACTTGCTGCCGACGGCAAGTGGGGCCCGGCCAGCCAGGGCGCGCTCGAGAAGGCGCTCGCCGCAAAGACGGGCTAGGCACCGGCGGCAGCGGCGGGCGCTGCTGACCCAGCGGGCGCCCCGACGGGCCGCCGAAAGTCGTCGGCCGTGAGCCCGGTCAGCACGTCGCCCGGGTCGCGGCCCGGCGGCAGCAGCACGACGTGCTCCTCCTTCGGCCCGTGCACGCCCACCGCGAGCAGCTGCTCGATGTCCGCGCTCTTCGACGGCCCGCTGACGATGGCCAGGGAGCTCGGCAGGGTGTTCCCGAGCGCGGCGAAGAGGTCGGGCAACGAGAGCAGGATGCGATCCTCGGCGAGCACCGTCACGTGCACGTCCGGCAGCAGCGAGTTGGCGCGCGGCTCCGCGGGCGCCGAGGTGAGAACGACGCTGCCCGAGTCGACGAGACCGTAGAGCGCCACCGAGACGCCGGCGCCCGGGATGTCGGGCAGGGCGCCGCGGTGCACGCGGAAGCCGTTGGCCTCGACGCTGGCGACGAACCGCTCGACCAGCGAGGTGGCGGTCTCAGCCACGCGGGCGGTCCCGGTAGCGGCGGCGGGCGAGCTGCGGCAACGCCCGACCCGCGCCCCACACCTTGCCCGGCCCGGCGGCCGCGCCCAGGGGCTGCCCCAGCCGCGCGAGCCGGGTCGAGAGGCGGTAGCCGAGCGGCGTCGACCAGGCAAACGACCACGCCGTGAACGCCCAGCGCTCCCAGCGGGGTGCGCTGCCCTCATCGACCATGTCGCGCCGCAGGTCGAGCAGCAGCTCGTGCAGCGGGATCTTCACCGGGCAGGCCTCGGTGCAGGCGCCGCACAGCGACGAGGCGTGCGGCAGGTCGGGCGCGTTGCCGAGCCCCACGTAGAGCGGCACCAGCACGGCGCCCATCGGCCCGGAGTAGACGGGGCCGTAGGCCGCGCCGCCGGTCTTGCGGAAGATCGGGCAGACGTTGAGACACGCGCCGCAGCGGATGCAGGCGAGCATCTCCTTGTAGCGGCCGCGCAGCAGGTTGGTGCGCCCGTTGTCGATGACGACGACGTGTAGCTCCTCGGGGCCGTCCAGCTCGCCTGCGCGGCGGGGGCCGGTGATCAGCGTCGTCGAGCTGGTGAGCCGCTGCCCCGTCGCGGAGCGCGCGAGGAGCCGCAGGATCACCGAGAGGTCGTCGAGCGTCGGCACGAGGCGCTCCAGGCCCATCACCGCGATGTGGGTGCGCGGCAACGAGCTGACGAGCCGCCCGTTGCCTTCGTTGGTGACGAGCGTGATCGTGCCGGTCTCGGCGACCGCCATGTTGCAGCCGGTGATGCCGACGTCGGCGTCGAGGAACACCTGGCGCAGCTGGCGGCGTGCCGAGGCGGTCAACGCCTCGAGCTCGGCGGGCACCTCCCGCCCCTCGATCGCCGTGAACATGGCGGCGATCTGCTCCTTCGTCTTCTCGATCGCCGGGGCGATGATGTGCACCGGGTGCGTCCCGTCCAGCTGGAGGATGTACTCGCCGAGGTCGGTCTCGACCGGCGTGATGCCGGCGGCCTCGAGCGCCGCGTTCAGGCCGATCTCCTCGGTCGCCATCGACTTCGACTTGGCGACGAGCGTCGCCTTGCGCTCCTGGCAGAGCCGGACGATGATCGCCGAGGCCTCCTCGGGCGTCGCTGCCCGGTGGACGTGGCCGCCGCGGGCCTCAAGCGCCTGCGTGAACTGGGCGAGGTAGCCCTCGAGGTCGTTGACGACCCGCATGCGCAGCTCGTGGGCGCGCTCGCGCAGCGCCTCGAGGTCGTCGAGCTGCTCCCAGGCGTCAAGGCGCAGGCCGCGCAGCCGGCTCACGGAGAGGTCGAGAGCACCCTGGATACGGTCGTCGTTGAGCTTGCCACGGGCGATCACGCGGAAGCTGCCGGACTCCTGCTGGAGCTTCGCCGCGCCGCTCACCGCGCCGCCAGACCGTCGGCCGCCGCCGCGCCGACACCGCGCGCGAGCGCCGTCGCCAGGTGGACGACCGGCACGCCGCCGACCTTGCGCACACGCCCGTCCAGGTGCATCAGGCAGCCGGGGTCGGCAGTGACCAGGAACTCGGCACCGGCGCCCTTCGCCCCACCGAGCTTGTCGTCGGCCATCGAGAGCGAGATCTCCGGCTGGCGCACCGAGAAGGTGCCGCCGAAACCGCAGCAGAGGTCGGCGCGCGGCAGCTCGACGAGGGTGGCGCCGCTACGCTCCAGCAGCCGCCGTGGCTCGCCGCTCACCTTCAGCTCGCGCAGCATGTGGCACGAGTCGTGGTAGGCGATCGTGCGCCCCTCGTTACGGCGTGGCAGCTCGACGCCGCGGCTGTCGAGAAAGGCCGACAGCTCCCACACGTCGTACGGCTCCACCCCGAGCAGCTCGGGCAGATAGTGCGTCACCATCGTCGTGCAGGAGCCCGAGGGCAGCACGATCGGCGCGCTGCGCGAGAAGGCCTTCGCAAACGACCGCGCAACGCGGCGCGCAGCAGCATGGTGGCCCGCGTTGTACGCGGGCTGGCCGCAGCAGACCTGGCGCGACGGCAGCTCCACGCGAAAGCCCGCCTCGCGCAGCAGCGTCTCCGCGTCGCCGACCGCGTCGGGGAAGACCAGGTCGCCGAGGCAGGTCGCGAACAGCTGCACGACGTCGCTCACGCCCGGGACTCTAGCCACGCCGTCCCCCGGTACCCCCAGAATGGCCGGATGACTCGCAAGGAACGCCTCGGCGCCCGGATCCTCGCCTGGGGCCTGCTCGCCGCGGGCGTCTGCCTCGTGCTTGCGAACGTCGACTCGCTGATCGGCGACGGCGGCACCGCGCGGATCATCCGGCTCGTGGCCGGACTCGTGCTGCTGATCGAGGGCCTCGCGCTGACGATGGATGGCGCGCGCCCCTGGGTGCCGCCGGGGCGCCGCCTCGTCAAGCAGCTCGTGCTCGAGCGCTTCTACGGGAACGCGACGACGCTCAGCGGCAGGCTGCTGACCGGCACGATCCGCGTGGTCATCGGTCAGCTGCTGTTCGTGCTCGGGCTCGTGCTCGTCGGGTTCGGCACGCTCGAGCTGACACGCGTCCCGTGACATCAAGCCCCGCGCCGACCTCGCAGGGCCGGAGCCCCTTGGGCATGATTCCCCTGGCATTCCCATGCCAGCGAGCCAGGCCGAAGGGGGCTGCAGGCGAACAGTGAGTGCAGGAATTCCCATGCAGCAGCCGTCACTCGTCCTGGCGACCCTCCGCGCCGCGCTTCCGCGCCTGCTCCAGCGCAGCGCGCTCCTGCCGGCCGCCGTGGCGGTGGCGGGCGTCATCGGGATCGTCGTCTACTTCCAGGTGCCGAGCGACGTGCAGGACGTCGAGTTCGTCGTCTACGGCGCACTCGCTGCGATCGCCCTCGTCTACGGCGCGATCCGCCACCTCCCCGCCCGGCTGCGGCTGCCCTGGTACCTGATCGCGATCAGCCAGGCGGCCTTCTCGGCCGGCGACGGCGTCCTCAACTTCTACTCGCGCTTCACCGGCCACGAGGCGCCGTTCCCATCCGCCGGAGACATCGCCTACATCGCGGGCTACCCGTTCATGACGCTCGGCATCTACCTGCTGGTGCGCAAGATCCAGTCGGCAGAGGGCTTCTTCGTCTACGTCGACTCGGCGCTGATCACCGGCGCCCTCGCACTCGTCCAGTGGGTCTTCATGATCGAGCCGTACACGCACCACGTCGAGGAGTCGGTGGCGGGGCGGATCGTGCTGATGCTGTACCCGGCGGTGGACGTGCTCCTGATCGCCGTGCTCGCACGCTTCTTCGTGACCTCCGCGTGGCGGACGCCCGCCTACGCGCTGCTCGTCCCGGCCGTCATCTTCCTGATCGCCGCCGACGAGGTGTACGTCCACGACATTGACGGCTACGTCGGCGGCCAGTGGAGCGACGCCTTCTGGCTCCTCTCCTACCTGCTGCTCGCGTTGACGGCACTCACCCCGTCCATCCGCAGGCTCTCGCGCGCGACCATCCTTGACATCACGCCGCGCCTCTCGCCCGCGCGTGTCGCGCTGCTGGCGCTCGCCCTGATCGCCGCGCCGGTCTCCCAGCTCATCAAGATCAGCGACGACAACGACGCGCTGGAGTATCTGATCGCCGGCGCCGCGGCCGCGCTCGCGCTGCTCGTGCTGATCCGGATCGTCGGCCTGGTCAACGGCGTCCAGTCGCTGCGCATCGCCGAGCGGCAGGCCCGCGAGGAGGTGGAGGCAGCGCGCGCCCGACTCGCCGAGCAGAACGAGCAGCTGATCCTCGCCGACCTGATGAAGGACGAGTTCATCGGGATGATCTCGCACGACCTGCGCACGCCGCTCGTCTCGGCCACCGGCTTCCTGGAGCTGCTCTCCGACGGCGATGCTGGCGAGCTGAACGACGAGCAGCGCCGCTACGTCGGCTTCATCCAGCGGGCCTCCGACCGGCTGCTCCGTCAGATCGAGGATCTGCTCGTGGCAGCCTCGCTGCAGGCCGGGCGCTTCTCGATGGAGCACGACGTGATCAGCCTCGCGGACGTCGCGACGGAGGCGGTGGAGACCCAGGGCCAGGTCGCCGCGTCGAAGGGGGTCGAGCTCCGGCTCGACGTGCAGCGAGCGCCCCAGGTCGAGGCCGACGCGCTGCGGCTCGCCCAGGTGGTGGACAACCTGCTCTCGAACGCGATCAAGTTCACGCCCAGGCACGGGCACGTCGAGGTGCGCGTATTCGGCGACAGCAACAGCAGCAAGGCCGTGCTCGAGGTGGCCGACAGTGGCATGGGCATCCCTGAGGGGGAGCAGTCGGCGCTGTTCGAGCGCTTCTTCCGCACGTCGGAGGCCGTCGAGCAACGGATCCCCGGCACGGGGCTCGGGCTCTACATCGTCAAGTCACTGGTGGAGGCGCACGGCGGCAACGTCACCCTGCGTAGCGTCGCCGGCAAGGGCACGACGTTCCGTGTCGAGCTGCCTGCAGCCGGAGCTCAGCCGGCCGGCGGCCGGTAGCGGTAGCCGAAGCCGCGCACGGTCTCGATCACGTCGGCGGCGACCCCGGACTCGCGCAGCTTCTTGCGCAGGTAGCTGACGTAGGTGCGCACCTCCTCGGGGGAGATGCCGTACGCGTCGCGCCACACCAGCTCGAGCAGCTGGTCATGGCCTAGCACCTGCCCCGCATTGCGCACGAATGAGCTGAGCAGGCGGAATTCGAGCGGGGTCAGCGCCAGCTCGCCGCTCTCGACGACGACGCGGCGCTGCAGGTAGTCGATGCGCAGGCGCGAGTCCTCGTACGCATCCTCGACGCCCGAGCGCCCCTCCGAGCGCCGCAGCAGCGCGTCGATGCGGGCAAGCAACTCCTGGCGACCGAACGGCTTGGCGACGTAGTCGTCGGCGCCGGCGCGCAGGCCACGCACCGTATCGAGCTCGGACGTCCGCGCCGTGAGCATCACCACGGGCACGTCGCTGGCTGCGCGCACGCGCTCCAGCACCCTCCAGCCATCGATGCCCGGCATCGAGACGTCGAGCAGCACCAGATCGGGATCGAGCCCGTTCTGGAGGTGTCCGAGCCCCTCCTCACCGCCGCCTGCCGTGATGACCTCGAAGCCAGCGCGTTCGAGCAGCTCGCGCACGAGCGCAAGGACATCTTCCTCGTCGTCGATCACGAGCACGCGGCCGCGGTTCACAGGGGACACCTTCCAGCAGGGTCAGGCAATGACCTGGCGGGATTGTCTCACGCGAGGGGCCCTGCCGCGGCACGCTGCCCCCGCGCTCGACGCGTTCCCACGCTTTCCCTACCAAGTCGCAGCGAGTCTCCCACCTCCAGCGGATTCACTGCGCCGCACAGAGAAGGGGAAGGGACGCCTCCGGGCGTGCCTGGAATCCGTGGAGGCCGGGCTCCCGTGCGGCGCGAGCCCGGCCTTCCATCGTTCGCGACTTCGGCGCTAGACCGTGCCGAGAAACGCGTCGAGCAGCCGGTTGACGTCGCTCGCGCGCTCCATGTGAGGCGAGTGCCCTGCCCCCTCCAACACCTCGACGCGTGCCCGCACAGGCGCCGCGCCTGCGTGGGCAGGCGGGACGATCTGATCGGCGGTGCCCCAGACCACCAGCACCGGGACAGCGGCGGCGGCGAGGTCAGCCGTGAGCACGTGCGCCTGACGGCCGGCCGGGAAGGTCGCCGCCCCGATCGCCGTGAGCGCCTCGGTGACGCCGTCGATCCGCTTCATGCGCAGCACATCGTCGACGAGACGGCGCGTCACGATCTCCGGATCGGCGAACAGCCGCTCGAGCAGCGGCTTCAGGTCGCGGCGACTCTCGGCGGCAACGAACCCGTCGATGTACTCGCCGTCGATCTCGGCGCCGAGGCCGGCCGGGGCGATCAGCGCGAGCGAGGCGATGAGGCCGGGCCGTGTGAGCGCCAGCCGGATCGCGACGGCGCCGCCGAGCGAGTGCCCGACGAGGTGCGCCTGCGCGATGCCGAGCGCGTCGAGAAACGCTCCGACTGCGCCCGCCAGCTCGTCGAGGTCGCCGGTGACGAGCTCCTTCGACGACTCGCCGTGGCCAGGCAGATCGAGTGCGATCACCTGGCGGCTGCTGCTCGAGAGCGGCTCCTGGTTGAAGAGCCAGTTGCCGAGGTCGCCGCCGAAACCGTGCAGCAGCACGACGGTCTGGGCGGCGGTACCGTCGCCGCCACCGACCCGCAGGAAGCGCAGACGACGGCCGTCGGCGGTGAGCGTCTCGGTCTTCGGGCCGCTGTCGCCGTCCTCGCCGGGAATGAAGCTCGCCTGCAGCTCGGCGGCCCAGGCAGCCACGACAGCCGGGTCGGCGTCTCCCGGCCCGATGACGCCGATCGGCGCACCCACGGGGATCGTCTCGCCGGGCTGGGCGAGCCTGCGCAGGAGCGTCCCCGCAGAGGTTGCCTCGACGACCCCGTCGATCTTGTCGGTCTCGACCTCGGCCAGGCCGTCGCCGAGCCCGACGTCGGTGCCCTCCTCGACCAGCCAGCCGATGAAGCGGCCCTCGCTCATCGAGAGGCCCCACTTGGGCATGACGAGCTTCGCGAGGCCCGCGGGCGCGTCCGGGCCGGCGGCGGCACCCTCGCCGCTCATCGGCGCGCTCCCGCCTTCGCGTTCATCACGCCACGCACCGCAGCGGCGATCTTCTCGGGCGAGGGCACGAAGAGATCCTCCAGCGACGGCGAGAAGGGCACCGGTGAGTGCGGCGCCGTCACCATGCGGATCGGCGCGGTCAGCGCGTGGAAGGCGTTCTGCGCGACGAGCGCCCCGACGTCCGACGCGAACGAGCAGCGCGGGTGCGCCTCGTCCACGATCACCAGGCGCCCGGTGTTCTCGACGCTCTCGTAGATCGTGTCCTCGTCGAGCGGTGAGATCGTGCGCGGGTCGACGATCTCCACCGAGATGCCCTCGGCGGCCAGCGTCTCGGCGGCGATCAGCGACTGCTGCACCATGCGGCCGACGGCGACGATCGTCACGTCGCTGCCTTCGCGCACGATGTTCGCCTCGCCGAACGGGATCGTGTAGCTCTCCTCGGGCACCTCGCCCTCGAGCTCGTACAGCGCCTTGTGCTCGAAGAAGACGATCGGGTCGTTGTCGCGGATCGCCTGGATCAGCAGGCCCTTGGCGTCGTACGGGTTCGATGGGATCACAACCTTCAGGCCCGGAATGTGCGCGAACAGCGGGTACAACGTCTGCGAGTGCTGCGAGGCGGCGCGCAGGCCAGCGCCGTACATCGTGCGGATCACGACCGGCGTCACCGCGTTGCCGCCGAACATGTAGCGGAACTTCGCCGCCTGGTTGTAGATCTGGTCGAAGCAGACGCCCATGAAGTCGACGAACATCAGCTCGGCGATCGGGCGCATGCCGGCGGCGGCCGCGCCCACCGCGGCGCCGATGAACGCCGACTCCGAGATCGGCGTGTCGAGGACGCGGTTCGGATACTTCGTCTTGAGGCCCTGCGTGGCGCCGAGGGCGCCGCCCCACGCCTCGTCGTTACCGGCGCTGCCACCGGCGCCGCCGGCGATGTCCTCGCCCAGCACGATCACGCTCTCGTCGCGCGCCATCTCCTGGTGCATCGCCTCGTTGATCGCGAGCAGGAAGCTCAGCTTGCGTGCCATCTCGTCGCTCCTCTCGCCCTAGTACTTGATATAGACGTCGGTGGTCAGCTGGCTCGCGTCCGGGAAGGGCGCGGCAAGCGCCTCGACGACCGACTCGTCGATCAGCTGGCGGATCTCGGCGTCCATCGCATCGAGGACGCCCGCGTCGATCAGGCCTGCTCGGGTGACGCGCGCGCGGAACGAGACCAGGCAGTCGCGCGACGCCCGGGCCTCCGTCACCTCGCTGAGGTCGCGGTAGGTCTGCGTGTCGCCCTCGAAGTGGCCGAAGAAACGCGTCGTCTTGCACTCGAGCAGCGTCGGCCCATGGCCGTCGCGGGCCCGGGCGATCGCCTCGGCGGCCGCCTCAGCGACAGCGAAGAAGTCGTTGCCATCCACCGTGATGCCAGGCAAGCCGAAGCCGTCGGCGCGCTTCGCGGTGTCTGCCACCGACTGGTGGTAGGCCTGGCCGGTCGCCTCGCCGTAGCCGTTGTTCTCGACCACGAAGACCACCGGCAGCTTCCAGATTGCCGAGAGGTTGAGGCTCTCGAGGAAGGTGCCCTGGTTGGAGGCGCCGTCGCCGAGGAAGGCGACGCCCACCGTGCCATCGCCGCGCACCTTCGAGGCCAGGCCGACACCGCAGACGAGCGGCGGACCGCCGCCGACGATGCCGTTGGCGCCCAGCATCCCGACCCGGAAATCGGCGATGTGCATCGAGCCGCCCTTGCCCTTGCAGAGGCCGGTGGCGCGGCCGTAGATCTCGGCCATCATCCCCTTGACGTCGCAGCCCTTGGCGATCGCGTGGCCGTGGCCGCGGTGCGTGCTCGACACCCAGTCGGTGTCGGCGAGGCTGGCGCAGACGCCGGCGGCGACAGCCTCCTCGCCGGCGTAGAGGTGGACGAAGCCCGGGATCTGGGCGTTCGCGATCTCGATGTGCAGCCGCTCCTCGAACTCGCGGATGGTGCGCATCGTGCGATAGCCACGCAGGAGCTGCTCCTGCGTCAACTCGGCGGTGACGGTCAACGGGCCTCCTCGGTTGGTGCTCTCAGCCGACCGTACTGCGAAGCGACCCGCTCTGCGCGGCGTGCAGCATCACCCGGTCGACATCGATCGTCAGCGGTCCGGCGGCAAGGCGGATGGACACCTGGTCGTGCGGGGCGAGCTCGAGCTCGCGCTCGCCGTCGAGTGCTATCACTCCGGCGCCCGGAGCAAGCTGCGCGATTTCGCCCGGCCTGAGCCGGCGGTACCACTCGACACCGACCTCCGTGACGAGGCCGGGTGCGAGCGGCACGGCGAGGCGCACCGTGGCGCTCGGCGAGGCGGGATCGCAGAGGCGCACGTGCAGGCCGTCAGGCCCGTGGCGGCCGACCGGGTCGAGCAGCCCGGCGATCGACGACAGGCCGACGGCGCTCGGGCTGGCGAAGGCGACCACGAGCTCCGAGATGTCGCCGGCGTGCCACAAGGCACGCGCCCCGATGAAGCGCTGCGACGACGCGGCCGCGTCCACGAGCGCGAGGTCGCAGACGGTGCCGTTCAGCGAGACCTCGAGCACCTTCTCGCGGCGCATGGCCCCCGGGCCGCCGCGCCCCGTGGCGACGAGGCCGAGCGCGAGCCCCGCCACCGTCGCCTCGCGCAGCTCGGGGAAGGCGTTGTTGGTGCCGGTGGAGAGCGCGAGCAGCGGCGTGTCACCGCAGCCACGCGCCACGATGCGGTGGGTGCCGTCACCCCCGAGGACGGCGATCGCAGCGACGCCACGTTCGCGCAGCTCGGCCACGGCGCGCAGGGTGTCGCGCGGGGTCTCGGTGGGGCGCCAGTCGAGCAGCTCGAGCTCGGGCAGCGGCCCCTCGTCGCGGCGGGTCTCCAGGCGGCGCAGCAGCGTCCCCGCCAGGCCTCCACCCGCCGGCATCATCAGCACCCGCGCCACGCCGGCCGCCCCGAGCCCCGCCATCAGCCGCGCCACCATGCTGCCCTTCTCGGTGTTGTCGAACACCGATGCGCCGGTGGTCAGGCGCCGGATGTCACGCCCCGACGCCGCGTTCGCGACGACACCGACGACGACATTCACGGAGGCTGCTGCAGGCATACGGCGATCATCTCAGAGTCCGCCCGCCGTGGCAGTGCATCCGACGCGAACCTGCAACTCGCTGCACTCGGCTTGACTCGGCCGTGCTGCACGCCCATGATCACCGGCCACAGCTCTCCTTTCGCAGCCGCCCAGCCGAAGCAGAGATCCACCCGTCATTCTCTGAAAGGACCGCAATGCTCAGAACGAGATTCGCCCGGCTTGTCGGGACGATGGCCGTCGGCATGCTCGCGCTCGGCCTCGCCGCCGCGCCCGCGCTCGCCAAGAGCCACGCCTCGAAGCCGAAGACCCAGCTGATCGTCGTCGCCGACGATGTCGCCCCGGGCCTCGACCCGGACGGCACGACCGGCGCTTCGCCGGCGTACATCGAGGCGATCCAGAACCTGCTCGACCCGCTCGTCGACTACCCGTCGATCAAGCAGGGCGAGGTGCTGGCCCTGAACTACAAGGTGACCGCGCAGCAGTTCGAGCCGCGCCTCGCCACCTCGTGGACGCAGAAGGGCCTCATCTGGACGATGAAGCTGCGCCCGAACGTCAAGTCGTGCGCCGGCAACGAGTTCACCGCCGATGACGTCGTCTACACGTTCGCCCGCGCGAAGTCGGTCTCCGGCGCCGCCCCGGTGGCCTGGTTCCTCGGCAACGTCGCCGGCATCCTGCCGCTCGATCCGCTCGTCAGCAAGGATCCGAAGGCCAAGGAGCTGAACGGCGAGGTCACGAAGATCGACAAGTACACGGTGCAGTTCAAGCAGCTGCATCCGAACGACCTCTTCCCGCGCGTCCTCCAGATCGAGGCTCTCCTCATCTGGGACTCGGTCGAGATGAAGAAGCACGCGACCGAGGCCGATCCGTGGTCGCACACGTACACGCAGACGGTCAACGCCCCCGGCTTCGGCCCGTACTGCATGTCCAAGTGGATCAAGGGCTCGGAGATGGACTTCACCGCGAACCCGAACTACTACCGCGGCAAGGCGCAGTTCACGAACATCGTGATGCGCAAGGTGCCGTCCGACTCGTCGCGCATCGCCGCGCTCGAGGCCGGGAGCGCCGATGTCGCCACCAACCTGACCCCGGTCGAGTACCAGCAGATCGCCAAGTCGGGCAAGGCGAAGGTCCTGTCGTGGAAGAACAACAAGGTCACGTACCTCGGCCTCAACTACAAGTTCCGGCCGTGGAACGACGCCAAGAACGCACTGATCCGCCAGGCCATCGCCTACGCCATGCCGTACGACGACATCCTGGCGAGCGACTACCTGGGCACGGCCAACAAGTGGGACGGCCACTGCGAGTCGACGTACTACGGCTTCGTCCCGAACGCCAAGTACAAGACGAACATCGCCCAGGCCAAGGCCCTGCTCAAGCAGGCCGGCTACCCGGACGGCAAGGGCCTGCCGAACGACGGCTTCACGCTTGACTACGTTGCCGAGCGGCGCACGCTGCTCGAGCCGATCGCGAACCGCATCCGCACCGCGCTCGCCAAGATCGGCATCAACATCGTGCTGAGCCCGCTGTCGCAGACGGAGTACGCGGACACCGCGCTCAACAAGCACGACGCCCCGATGTTCCTCAGCGACGCCGACCGCCCGCTGGGCCCGGATGTCGGGTACTGCGCCCTGCTCTGGTACGTCTCGGCGGCCAAGGGCGGTCTCGTGACCGGCCTGAACTACAGCAACCCGGCGTTCGACGACCTCTACGCGAAGTCGTCGACCACGACCGGCGCGCCGCGCCTCGCCGTCCTGAAGCAGATGCAGGACACGCTGATGAACGACATGCCGATGATTCCGATCGCCGAGGTGCCGTCGCAGCTCGCCGTCGGTAAGACCATCACGAACTGGAAGGGCATGGGTCTCGACGGCCTGAGCTTCTTCGAGTTCAAGACCACCGCGT
>CANNRA010000042.1 GCA_947507735.1 Actinomycetota bacterium | reverse complement strand
CGAGGGAGCGAGGGAGACGATGTCGAACGTGCATGGCTTTGCTCGGCGCCTGCCGGGCGGGCGCCTCGCTCCGCAGCGGAGGTGAGGACGATGACGAAGGCGATGACGAGAGAGACCGGCCTCATCGGAGAGGCGCTGGGCCGACAGCTTCCCCAGGCAGGGCTGACCGCGGGAGGCGCTTACCGGGTCTCGGCAACGAGACCGGCCGGCGCCGCGGCCATCCAACCGTTCCGCGACGCCGAGGCGTGGTTCGACGCATTCCTCGCCGGGGCAGCGCGCTGTCACCGCTGCCTTCACGATCCACGCGGCGACCGACCTCGCGGCGAGCCTGCCCGTCGGGACGCTGGTCTCGGGGACGCCGCTGCTGCTCCCCGAGACGGACGGCCTGTCGGGCGTCTTGCTGCCCGACGGCTGGCCGGCCTCGCTGCACGCCAGCGCCGCCCGCGTGGCCTGGTCGTGCGACGAGCCGGGCGTCGCCGGAGCCGCTTTGCGCGAGCTGCTCGAGCCGACCGGTCTCCTTCCGCTCGTATCCGCATGCCCGCGGGCTCCATCGCACCGCCGTGTTCACGGGCTGCTGCCTCGGCTACAGGATCGCGTTGGACGGGGCCGGGCTGGGCGCGGGCTGCCCGTTCTGCCCGCGGCTCACCGCCGCCCGCCAGACGGGGGCGGTCGTCGAGTGGATCGACTCGCACGAGACCCACGCCGTCGCCGCCGGCAGCGCCGGCAGCGGGGTGAAATCGTGAAACGAGCTGCGTGGCCAGTCGTGCGAACCTGCTCTACGATCGGCGTGCGATCAGTCGTGGACGCGGCATGGCCGGGCTCCACGAGCGGCCGGACGCGCGCTCCACCGGGGAGCTGCTCCAACCCTCCCGGGATGACTCTTCGGAAAGGACTCGCCATGTCACGCTCCACCCGCACCTCCACCCGCGTTGCCCGGCTCGCCGCGGCTCTCGGCTCGGCAGCCATCCTCCTCGGCGTCGCGGCCCCGGCCGGCCTCGCGGCTCCGCGGGCCGATGCCCTCACGGTCACCGGCGTCTGGGCGCGTGCAACCGCCTCGAGCGCCAAGGACGGTGCCGCCTACTTCACGATCAAGGGCGGCAGCACCGCGGACAGCCTTACCGGTGCGAAGGTCGACATGATGGTCGCGATGTCGGCGACGCTGCACAAGTCGTCGATGGACAGCGGCGGAATGATGTCGATGTCCCCGGTCAAGGCGGTGCCGGTGCCCGCGGGCAAGACGGTCGCGTTCAAGCCGGGCGGCTTCCACGTGATGCTGATGGGCCTGAAGGCGCCGCTCAAGGTCGGTGCGACGTTCAAGCTGACGCTCGTCTTCGCCAAGGCGGGCGCAGAGTCGGTCACCGTCACGGTTCGTCGCTGAGCAGGGGCCGACTGCCGCAGATGCTTCACCGCACCGCCGTCCTGGTCTCGGCCGCCGTGCTCGCAGTCTCGGGTGCGGCGGTCGCGGCCGGGGTGGTGCTGACGCGGGCGCCCGGCCTGCCGGCCGCGCCGGGCGCCGTCGACGTCCACGGCGGCCACGCCGATCTCTCGTACGTCATCCCTGCCGGCACCGGTGCCCGCCTCGACCGGGGCGTCAAGGTCTCGCTGCTGCCGGGCCGGATCGTCGCGCGCGTCGGCCAGGTGATCCGTATCGTCAACCACGATGACCGCGGGTACCTGCTTGGCCCGTTCTACGTCGGCGCTCGCGAGACGCTGAGCCAGTGCTTCACCTCGGCGGGCGTGTTCAAGGGCATGTGCCCGGTTCACCCGGACGGGCGGATGGAGTTCGTCGTCCGGGACTGACCTGCTCGCCGCGCCCGCCTGGGCGTCTGCTAGCGGACGTCCGAGAGCAGCTTCTGCACGTCGGCGCGGTAGGCCGGGGGTTTCGTGCCGAACGACCACTGCAGGCGGATGCGGCCGCTGTTGTCGACGGCGTAGACGAACGCAGTGTGGACGACCTCGATCGTTCCGTCCTTCGCCTTCGTCACCCGATACGCAGCGCCGAACGCCCTGGCGACAGCGGCCAGGCGTGCCACGTCGGTGGTGCGCAGGGCGTGCCCGTCGCGGAAGAACGCGTGCACGTACTTCGTCATCACGGTCGCCGTGTCGCGGTTGGGATCGACGGTGATGACGGCCTTCTCGACGCGCTTCTGCTCGTTGGGCTTGAGGCCGCGCAGGGCGACGCCGAGATCGGAGAGGGTCGTCGGGCAGATGTCCGGGCACATCGTGTAGCCGAAGTAGACGAGCAGCAGGCCGTGCGCCGGCGCGACGAACTTCAGCGGCCGGAGCCCCTGCGTCGTGTCCGGCAGCGACAGCGCGCCGACATCCGGGGCCGGCTTGCGCACGAAGCCGGAGTAGTGCACCGACGAGCCGCATCCTGCGAGTAGCAGCACAGCGATCGCACCTGCGCCGAGCGCCGCCAGGACGCCACCAGGTCGCCGAGAGGGCCGGATCAGTGGCAGCTGCACGCGGGAATCGTACTTACCGCGTCGCCGCCGCACCGCGGCTCCTCACGGTTGCTCCGGCGCGATCGGCGCAGCCCAGCGCTGCTCGATCCGCCGTAGCTTCCAGACGAGCACCGAGATTGCCCAGGTGACGATGAAGAGCGCGACGACGCCGTAGCCGATCGTGTTGAAGTCGAGGCGCTGCAACCACCCGAAGACGCTGCCGTCGAGGCCGAGCTTGCGGGTGGAGACCTGGAGCACCTCGATCGTGCCGACAAGGAGCGCGATGGCGGCGGAGAGGCTCGTCATCGTCAGGTTGTAGTAGATTTTGCGGATCGGGTTCGAGAACGCCCAGCCGTACGCCTGGCTCATGAAGACGCCGTCGGCGGTGTCCATCAGGCACATGCCTGCGGCGAACAGCACCGGTAGCGACAGAACGGCGGGCAGCGGAACCTGCTTGCTCGCGAGCCCCGCCGAGAGCGCGAGCAGGCCGACCTCGGTTGCGGTGTCGAAGCCGAGGCCGAAGAGGGCGCCGAGCGGGTACATCTGCCACGTCGAGGTGACGCGCTTCGCGAGCCGCCCGACGAAGAACCGGTACAGCAGGCCGCGGTCGAGCAGGCGCTGCTCCAGGCGATCCAGGTCGGCATTCCCGCACATCGCCGAGCGGTAGATGCGCACGATGTCGAGCAGGACGACCAGGTTGAGGATCCCGATCGTCCAGAGGAACGCACCGGAGACGCTGACGCTGACGTAGCCGCCCCATTCCTGGAACGCCGGGATTCTCGTCCTGACGCTCGACGCGGCGACGGCCAGCCCGGTCACGAGCCCGAAGACGATCGTCGAGTGGCCGAGGCTGAAGAAGAACCCTGTTCCTAGCGAGCGCCTGCCGTCCTGGAGGAGCTTGCGGGTCGTGTTGTCGATCGCAGCGATGTGGTCGGCGTCGAACGCGTGGCGAAGCCCGAAGGTGTAGGCGAGCGTGCCGAGGCCGGCAAGCGCGGGATTCCCGCGGGCGTAAAGGACGAAGAGCCCCCAGCCGACGAGGTGCAGCAGCGCGACGGCGCCACCCATCCCACCAAGGCGCAGCCAGTCAGAGCGAGTCAGGGACTTCGACCAGCGCGTTCTCATCCGATCCGCCACCGGGCGTGAACGCTACTTCATCTCGCTGCCGATCGAGTTTCCGGGCTGTCGGCGCGGCACGCACCTGTTCGCCTGAAAGCCTCGGTAAGCCTGGATTCGCGGGCTTCGATCGCTTTCCCGAGCTTCGAGATTCGCCAGCAGATTCGCCTTCTAGGAGGATTCTGTCCTCTCGCTGACAGTCACGCGCGCTCATAGACGCCTCGACGAGCCCGGCGGAAGCGGTGCCCGACTCGCCCCGAATGCTCGGAGAGCGTGTTTCTCACCGTCGTGGGTGCCACCGAGCCCCGGAGAAGTCGCTCGACAGCTGCATGGATGTCCGGCAGCGGCCTTGGCGTGCCGTCGGCGAGCACCTCAGTCACCGCGCCGAGCACCGCTCCCTGGCGGTACCCCTGGCGATCTCTTGTCGGCGTCTCCGGGGGCGCCAAGCGACCGAGGGCCTCGTCTTTAGCCTTCAACACCATGAACCGCTCCGGGAATGTTGCAGGCTCCAGTCCTTGAGAGGATGGGGTCATGTCAAGCACTTCACGGAGGTACGCGCCGGAGGTTCGCCAGCGAGCAGTCCGGCTGGTGTTGGAGCAGCAGCGCGAGCATGAGTCGCAGTGGGCAGCGATCTCGTCGGTTGCCGGGAAGATCGGCTGTACGCCGGAGACGCTGCGCACCTGGGTGCGTCGGGCTGAGGTCGATGAGGGCCGCCGGCCTGGGGTGAGTTCGGACGAGCGGGTGCGGCTGAAGGAGCTGGAGCGGGAAAATCGTGAGTTGCGCCGGGCGAACGAGATCTTGAAGTCGGCGTCGCTTTTCTTCGCGACCGAGCTCGACGGTCGAACGCGGAGGTGATCGCCTACATCGACGATCACCGTGATCAGTTCGGGGTCGAGCCGATCTGCAGCGTGCTGCAGTTCGCCCCGCGCACCTACTACGCCACCAGGGCGCGGCCGTCGTCTGCGCGGGCTGTACGAGACGCGCAGCTGCGACCGGAGATCGTCCGGGTTCACCGCGACAACTACGGCGTCTACGGTGTCGACAAGGTCTGGGCACAGCTCAACCGTGAAGGCACGCGGGTCGCGCGCTGCACTGTCGCCCGGCTGATGCGCGACCTGGGATTACGTGGCGTGGTGCGCGGCAAGCCGCACTTCACCACCGTCGCCAGCGATGCGGCCGACCGGCCGCGTGATCTCGTCGACCGCCAGTTCCGTGCTGCCGCGCCCAACAGGTTGTGGGTTGCCGACCTGACCTACGTGCGCACCTGGTCGGGCTTCGTCTACGTCTCGTTCATCACCGACGTCTATTCACGGATGATCGTCGGCTGGCAGGCCTCCCGGTCGCTGCGCTCCGACCTCGCCCTGGACGCGCTGGAGCAGGCGATCTGGGCGCGTTCCAACCGAGGCCAGCGTCTCAACGAGCTGGTTCACCATTCCGACAGGGGCGTTCAGGGCGGATTCAAGTGGTCGTCGCAACACCTCGTGATGGAGGTGGTTGGTGATGGGTGTCGGCAAGCGTCAGCAGGCGATTCGCGCGATGCGCGGGCAGATGTGGTCGCCGGGCCGGCCGTCGACTGCGCGGCGTGAGGACCGGGTCTGTTTCTGGCAGGCGATCGCTCGCGGGGTGTCGAGCGAGGATGCCGCTGCTTCGGCTGGGGTGTCGCAGGCGGTCGGATCGAGGTGGTTTCGGCAGGCTGGCGGGATGCCACCGATCTCGCTGGCTCCGCTGTCGGAGCGCTATCTGTCGTTCGCCGAGCGGGAAGAGATCGCGATCTTGCACGCGCAGCGGCTTGGGGTGCGTGAGATCGCTCGCCGGGTCGGTCGTGCACCCTCGACGATCTCGCGTGAGTTACGCCGCAACGCGTCGACTCGCAGTCATGCCGTGGCGTATCGGGCTACGACCGCGCAGTGGCACGCGGAGCGGCGCGCCAGCCGCCCAAAGGTCTCGAAGCTCGCTGTGAACGACGCGCTGTGCGAGTACGTGCAGGATCGGCTCGCAGGCACGATTGCCAGACCGGACGGCGAGCTGGTGCCGGGTCCTGATGCGCGTTGGATCGGTCGTCGCCACGGTCGCCGCCAGGACCGGCGTTGGGCTACATCCTGGAGTCCCGAGCAAATCTCGAACCGGCTCCAGATCGATTTCCCCGATGATCAGTCCATGCGGATCTCGCACGAGGCGATCTACCAGGCGCTCTACGTGCAAGGGCGAGGCGCCCTCAAACGTGAGCTCGTGGCGTGTCTGCGAACCGGGCGAGCGCTACGCGTTCCCCAAGCACGGACGCGGGGACGAGGCAAGAACTTCGTCACCCCGGAGATCTTGATCAGCGAACGCCCCGCCGAAGCCAACGATCGGGCAGTGCCGGGTCACTGGGAAGGCGACCTAATCGTTGGACTCGAGAGCTCAGCAATCGGGACTCTCGTCGAGCGGACGACCCGGTTCACGATGCTGCTCCACCTACCCCGCATGGAAGGTCACGGCAACCAACCGAGGGCCAAGAACGGACCGGCGTTCACCGGGCACGGCGCCGAGGCCGTCCGTGACGCGATCGCGGCCTCGATCACCACGCTGCCCGAGCAACTCCGCCGATCTCTGACCTGGGACCAGGGCGCCGAGATGGCCCAGCACGCTCAACTCCGCATCGACGCCGACATCGACGTCTACTTCTGCGATCCGCACAGCCCCCGGCAGCGCGGCACCAACGAGAACACCAACGGCCTGCTGCGCCAATACTTCCCAAAGGGCACCGACCTCAGCAGACACTCCATCGACGATCTCGCCGCCGTCGCCGCCGCCCTGAACAGTCGACCCCGCAAGACCCTCGACTGGAAGACCCCCGCCGAAGCTCTCGACAAACACCTACGCTCACTCGGACAAGCAAGTGTTGCGACCACCCCTTGAACCCGGGCAGTACGTCTCGATTCGCTACACCGAGCGGCTAGCCGAGACCGGTGCCGTGAACTCGGTCGGATCGAAGGGCGACTCCTACGACAACGCTCTCGCCGAGACGATCATCGGGCTCTACAAAGCAGAGCTCGTCCGCAACCGCGGCCCCTGGCGCGGCCTCGACGACATCGAATACGCCACCCTCGAATGGGTCGACTGGTTCAACCACCGCCGCCTCTTCGAAGCCCACGGCCACATTCCGCCGGCGGAGTTCGAAGAGATCTACTACCGTCAACAGCGCTCAGGCCAGCAGGCCGAGACTCAAACCAAACTGCCTGCATGAAACCCGGAGCGGTTCAGGGTGTTTGGAAAGACGAATCCTTCACTGCCTGTGCGCTGCTGGAGGCGGTGGTTGAGGAGGTGCTGGCGCAGGACGGCGGTGATTGGGACGCGCCGTACACCGGAGCGGCTTTTGGGGGCGATGAAGCCGGTGCGGGGGTCCCAGTGCGCCCTCCCGGATTTGACGGAGACTCCGCGGAACCCGGGAGGGCTCACTCTGCAGGATTCGCGGGTAGCGTGGTCGGCATGATCGAAGCGATCGGCCTCACCAAGCAGTACGGGTCAAAGCGAGCGGTCGACGACCTCTCGTTCACGGTGCAGCCCGGGCTCGTGACCGGGTTCCTCGGACCGAACGGGTCGGGCAAGTCGACGACGATGCGGCTGATCCTCGGCCTCGACGCGCCGACTGCCGGCACCGTGACCGTGGCCGGACGCCGCTACCGCGACTTCCCGGCGCCGCTGCACGAGGTCGGTGCACTGCTCGAGGCCCGCTCGCTGCACCCCGGGCGCACCGCGTACCGCCACCTGCTCGCCCTCGCGCAGACGCACGGCATCCCCCGCAGCCGGGTCGACGAGCTGGTCGATCTGGTCGGCCTCCACGACGTCGCCAACAAGCGCGCAGGGAAGTTCTCGCTGGGCATGGGCCAACGGCTCGGCATCGCGGTCGCGCTGCTCGGCGACCCGCAGACGCTGCTGCTCGACGAGCCGGTCAATGGCCTTGACCCCGAGGGCATCCACTGGATCCGCACCCTGCTGCGCGGCCTCGCCGCCGAGGGCCGCACCGTCTTCATCTCCTCGCACCTGATGAGCGAGATGGCGCTGACGGCCGACCACCTGATCGTGATCGGGCGTGGCCATCTCGTCGCGGACATGAGCGTCACCGACTTCCTGGCGACTGCCTCGGGGCAGCTCGTGCGCGTCCGCGCACCCCGGGCGACCGAGCTGGCTGCGCTGCTCTCCGACCCTGCCGTCCACGTCACGAGCGACGGGACAGGCTCGCTCGAGGTGAGCGGTCTGAGCTCCGACCAGATCGGCGAGATCGCGGCGGCCAACGGCATTGCCCTGCACGAACTGACGCCGCTCCGGGCGTCGCTGGAGGAAGCGTTCATGGATTTCACGCGCGAGGACGTCGAGTACAAGCCGCAGGTGCACGCATGAGCTCGGTCGACAGGCCGGGCGTGACGCAGCTGCGCGTCGCCCGCTCGGAGTGGACGAAGCTCTGCTCGCTCCGCTCCACCCGCTGGTCGCTGCTCGCCGCGGCGCTGCTCACCATCGGCTTCCCGCTGATCTTCGCGAGCGTCGTCGAGGCGCACTGGGGCCGCATGTCCCCGAGCGAGCAGGCCAACCGGCAGCCGCTCGACATCGCTCTCGTCGGCGTCAACATCTCCCAGCTCGCGATCGGCGTGCTCGGCGTTCTGCTCATCACCGCGGAGTACTCGACGGGAATGATCCGGGCGACGCTCAGCGCCGTGCCGAAACGGCTGCCCGTGCTCTGGGCCAAGATCGCCGTCTACGCCGCAGTCACCTTCGGGCTCGCGCTGCTAAGCGTGCTCGTGGCCTTCTTCGGGTCGCAAGCCATCCTCAACAGCAAGCACATCCTGCAGATCGGGCTCGGCGACCCGGACGTCATTCGCTCGGTGCTCGGGGCGGCCGCGTTCCTCGTGCTGATCGGGATCTTCGCGATGGCGCTGGGGGCGATCGTGCGTAACACCGCTGGCGGCATCGCCACCTTCGCGCTGATCCTGTTCGTCATCCCGCCGCTGCTGAACGTGCTCCCGCCCACCTGGAACCAGGCGATCAGCACGTACCTGCCCGACAGTGCGGGTCGCGCGATGTTCGCGCTCAGCCACGGTGCTAACGAGCTCTCACCGGCGGGCGGCCTCGCCGTCTTCGCGGGCACCACGGCCTGCCTGGTCGGCATCGCCGCGCTGCTGCTCGTCCGCCGCGACAGCTGAGCGGCGGGCGGTTCGACCGCCCCGGCGCACGCGTAGGCCGATGGGCCGGCCCCTCCTCGACTTGGTATGTTTGTCAAACCAAGACCTCGAGCCGAAGGGCGCCTCCCCCCGTGACGAACACGCGCCGTCTTGCCGCCGTCATCGCTCCACTCGCAGCCCTCGCAGCCCTGGCGCTCAGCGCGCCGGCATTCGCCTCCCAGGTGATCAGCACGAGCACCGGCACCGACATCAAGCTCGGCGTCAACGACGAGGGCGAGGCGATGCTCACCTACACGAGCGAGGGCAAGGTCGTGCGCGTGCTGGCCTGGGGCGCGATCAACGCGAACCCCTCGTCGCCGAGCAAGCCGCAGCTGAAGCTCAGCCTCGGCTACGACGGCGGGTACGAGGAGAAGTTCAAGAACAGCCCCGAGGCGAAGGCCGCCCTCACGAACCTGCGCGACCTGCAGGCGCAGATGGCGAAGGCGACCGCGGCCGGCAACAACAAGCTGCGCTTCGAGCTGAAGGACGACATCGCCGCCGCGTACAAGACGATCGAGACCCTGCGCGTGGCGGCGACGAACTACTGGCAGACGTTCACCTGCCCCAGGTACGACGGCCCGGAGCTCGGCTGGCTGAAGGCAGCGTGCAAGGCGCCCGACGGCTCGTACTGGGCGGTGCAGTCGTGGCAGCGCCTGCTGCCGAACTACGGGGTGGCGTCAACGCCGAAGCAGGAGGCATGGGAGGTGCACCTCGCCCACTGGGATGGCGACCCGCCCGTGCTGACCATCGACACCGACTGGTCGTTCACGCAGTGGGAGCATCTGTTCGGCTCCTTCACGTACCGGGGCAAGGGCGTCTTCGGCTACAGGGTCACGCCCGACGGGCAGCCGCTCGACACCTACGGGCGCAACCTCTACGTCGACACGCTCGACTCGGTGTACGGCACCGGCTGGAAGCGTGAGAACAGCTTCCTCGCCCACAACCCGACCGGCGTCTTCTGTTACAGCATCAACCCGCATCCGCCGCACCCGGCCGGCAACGGCTCACGGTATCGCGCCACGATCAGCGGCCCGGGCCTGACGCCCGACATGGTCTGGGAGGGCGCGTCTCCCGGCCCGTACGACAAGGCCGCGGACGCGATCAAGAATCTGGCGATCGCAGCGCTCAACGACAAGCTCTGCAAGCCGAACTGATTCGGCGGGCGGACTCTCGAGCGCACGCTCAGGCGACGACGACCTCCCGGCGCTGCACGGCGATCGCACGGCGCAGCAAGGTCGCGGCGGCATAGAGGAGCGTCGCGACCTCAACGCAAGCCTGCGCCTCATCGGGCGCCGACTCCTGCATTCGGGTGACGTCGCACCACGCGACCGCCTCCTCGTGGATGAGCGCCTTCTCCATCTCTTCGAGCGTCACGCTGGTCTCCTGTTCACACACCATCGTCCGACGATCCCCCGCCCTGACCGGTGCCCTGTCCTGCGGCGAGCGCACACCGAGTGTGACGCGGGCCTCCGCGCGCCGACTCGGGGGAACTACGGATCTGCGCTTCAGCGCGTCGGGCAGCGGGCGTCGCGCCGCGGGCGTCGCCCACTTGCACCGCCCCGCCCCGCTCCCCGATACTCGGCGGGGCCGGTCGAATCGGCGCGCAAACGACGGAACGGGGTGTTGTGATGGGCACGACGGAGAGCGACCGCACCGGGGGCTGCCCCGTGCACGACATCCACCAGTTCGACATGTACGACCCCGCCTACGTCGCGGCCATCTTCGACGTGTTCGCGGCGATGCACGCCGAAGGGCCCGTCACCCGCGCCGAGCCGTACGGCGGCTGGTGGATCATCACCGGCCACGACGAGGTCTTCGCGGCGGCGCGCGACCATCGCACCTTCTCCCGCCAGACCGAGTTTCCGACGCACCGCTTCACGCGCGACGGCCAGGAGTTCCCACCGAACCCGGCCAGCGCGATCATGCTGCGCACGCTGATCTCGCTCGACCCGCCCGCCCACAAGCCGGTGCGCGTCGCGCTCAACCCCCACTTCACGCCGGCGGCGATCGCGCCGTACGAGCCGAACATCCGTGCCTACGCCAACGAGCTGATCGACAGCTTCAGCGAGCGCGGCAGCTGCGATGCGTGGCTCGACTTCGCGCAGCCGCTCGCGCACGTCGTCATCTTCGCCGAGCTGCTGCACTGCCCGGTCGAGCGGCTCGCCGATCTCTGGGCGATCATCGAGAACCTGCCACCGAATGCGAACGGCCACACCGTCGACGACCTGCTCGAGGCGATGGCCGAGTTCGTCACCGACTTCGTGCTGTGGCGCAAGGAGCAGCCGCCGCTCGGCGACGTCATCGACACGCTGCTCGCGACCGAGATCAACGGGCAGCCGCTGTCGCTGGACGTCGTCATCGCCAACGTCGTGCTGATCCTCGCCGCCGGCGTCGAGACGACGGGCAGCGTGATCGCGACAGCGCTCGACTTCCTCGGCCGCAACACCGAGCTGCGCGCGCAACTCGCCGCCGACCCGGCGCTGCTCGAGCAAGCGTGCGAGGAGCTGCTGCGCCTGTTCGGCTCGGTGCAGCTGCAGCCGCGCACCGTCATGCAGGACACCGAGCTGGGCGGGCAGCAGCTGAAGCGCGGCGACCGCGTGCTGCTGGCGTACGGCGCCGCCTCGCGCGACCCGAAGCTCTACGAGTGCCCCGAGGAGTTCCGCTTGGAGCGCGACACGAAGAGTCACGTCGCCTTCGGCCTCGGCGCGCACCGCTGCATCGGCTCCAACATCGCGCGGCTCGAGTTCCGGGTCGCGCTCGAGGAGTGGCTGCGCCGCATCCCCGTGTACGAGCTCGGCGCGGGCCACGTCTACCGGCGCAAGATCGACCACATCCACGGCCCGGTGGCGCTCCCGCTGACCTTCCCGGCCAGCACCCGCGAGACCGCTGCGCCCGCCGGGGTCGCGCGATGAAGCTCGTGCTCGACACCGACGCCTGCCAGGGCCACGCCCGCTGCCTCGCGCTGGCGCCCGACCTGTTCGACCTGGACGCGACCGGCTACGCGCTGCTGCTCGTGGCGACGGTGCCGCCGGAGCTCGAGGCCGCTGCCCGCGAGGCAGCGGCCGCCTGCCCCGAGCGGGCGATCGCTCTCGAGCCCTGACCCGGGTCGCCCCGGCTAGCTCTTGATGCCGGCGGTGTTCAGGGCCGCCTGCAGCGACTGGCCATACGCCTCGCTGGTCATCGTGGCGCCGCTGATCGCGTAGACGCCCCTGATGCCCTGGACCTTCAGCACCTGGCTCTTGAGCATCGGGACAGCCTGGTCGTTGATGTAGGCGGAGCGGGCACGCTCGATCGGATAGGACGACTTGATGTCGAGGATCCTGCTGCCCTGGACGACGAGCTGCACCTGCACGGGCCCCCAGCGCATGTCCACGCTCGGGCCGGTGATCGTGCGCGGAGCGGCGACCTTGACCTTCGGCTTCGCCTTCTTGACGGCGGGCGTCGCGGCCGTGGCGCCGAGCGCCGCGGCGAACGCGGTGCCCTGGGGTGCGATGGCCGCGGTGGTGGCGAGGGCTGCGATGCCGATCCGGGTGAAGGTTCTCATGGTCGAGCCTCCTCTGGTCACTTGCCGGCGCTGCGCCGGACGAGCATGGACTGGCTGGCGGGGCCCCACTTGCCATCGGCGGCGAGACGGTTGCGCTGCTGGAAGCGCTTGACGGCGGCGATGGTCTGCGGGCCGTAGACGCCGTTGACGGGGCCGGTGAAGTAGCCGAGACGCTTCAGGGACGCCTGGATGGTCTTGACAGCCGCGGTGCTGCCGGCAGTGAGCTTCGCGCCGGTCGAGGCGCTGCCGGCAGTGAGCTTCGCGCCGGTTGAGGCGCCACCGCCGAGGGGGGCACCACCGCCGAGCGGGGTGGTCGAGCGGGCGATGCGCGTCGCGCCGCCATCCTCGTCGTCGTCATCGTCGTCCTCGTCGTCGTCCTCGCCCTCGTCGTCGTCATCGCCACCCCCCTGCACCGAGAGCGTGGGCTTGGGCGGCAGCAGGGTCGAGGCGGAGCTTGCGGTCGTTGCGGCCGACGCGAGGGGCGCCAGCGCGAGGAGGGCGGCGGCGAGCGCAGCGAGCAGCGCGACGGGGCCGAGGATGCGCCGGGGAATGCCTGCCCGGGCGAACGTGGGTGCGGTCTCCCGCTGAGTCTTGGACGCCATGCCAGTGACGGTAGGCGGCGGCAGGGAAAGGCCGGGACAGCGTTGTGTTGAGGAATGTTGCGAGATGGGTGGGAAAGGTGTGGAGCGCGCTCGGCTCCGGCGCGCGGCCGCTGCTACCCTAAAGGGACACCGGGGGCGAGCCGCGCGGCAGCGGCGGAGTTCCGGGTTCCCCCCTTTGAAGCGGAGGTCTGCATGGCCAAGTGGACGAAAGTGTCGGGGCCGCGGGCCTACCAGGCATCGCATGGCAGAGGGACCGGCTGGGCATACACGCTGACACGCGCTGGCGGCGAGACCGTTACGGCCAAGGTCGAGGTCGCGGGTCCCGCGTCGTCGCACACCGACGCCTCGACGCCCGCCGCGAAGGCGATCGCCAGCAAGGGCTGGTCGGCCGTCGCGCCGTTCACCGACGATCCGGTGCTGCCGCGCAAGCTGCTCGTCACGGGTCGTGGCGTCAGCATCTCCGAGCACGGCGGCGAGTAGCCCCGCCGCGGGCCCGGGGTCCGCAACCGCTCGGCTGCACACCCGCGGGCGTTGTCGCGGCGTGCCGCTGCGCGCTACGCGCCGACAGTCGGGCCGAGCGCCACGATCGGTGCCGGCTCGTCCGCGTCGGCCGCGCCGATCCAGCGCATGACCTTGCCGTTGGCGTAGGTCTGCACGGTCGGGAACGCGAGCTTCGCGCCCGGCCGGTTCGGCAAGGCGACGAGGATCTCGAAGTTCTCGACGTCGCCCGGGGCGATGCCGCTGCCGGTGGCCGTCCAGCTCACCGAGGCAATCCGCTGCGTGATCGACTCGCCGTGGAGGGTGGTCGGCTTCACCAGCTTCTGGACGACGACGGTGCGCTTCCAGCCGGGGATCGCCCGGAACGACGCCGAGACGATCGAGGCAGGGAGCTGGACGCTCACCTTCGTCGTGGGCGATGTCCGCAACTCGCTGGGAACGGCGAGCGTCAGCCGCGTGACACTGCCGGCTCCCGGCCTGGCCGGGTCGATGCGGATGTGGGCCGAGGCGACGGCAGCGCCGCCGAGCGCGGCGACGACGCCGATCGTGAGTGCAGTTCTCAAGCGCATGGGTGCTCCTTGCTTCGCGCGTGTGGGGCGGGCGCCCGGACGGGTGCCCGCGTCAGGCCTCAGGCAGGCAGGGCGCGGGGCGGCCCGCGGCCGAGGCCCGGCGCAACGTGG
>CANNRA010000041.1 GCA_947507735.1 Actinomycetota bacterium | reverse complement strand
CCCACGGCGCTGCTGCTGGCCGGCGAGGTCAGCGGCGCCTACTACACGGGCTCCGTGCTCAACGTCAGCGGCGGCCACGTGATGTAGCAGTGGGCTCGGGGTGGGCCGGCGCGGCCGCGAGGCCAGGCCGGCCCACCCCGAGCCGTTTGCTCAGCCGGCGCTGATCGCGGTGCCGTGCCAGCCGGCCTCGCGCTTGCGCCAGTACAGCTCGTCCAGGGCGCGGGTGATCGGGCCCGGCACCTGTGGCGTCCCCGCCCCGGCGTTCGCGCCGATCGTCCGCCCTGCGATCTCGCGCACAGCGAGCGCCCCGCCTGCCGTCGAGCACGTGAACACCTCGTCGGCATTGAAGAGGTCGTACGGCGTCAGGTCGGCCTCACGCACCGGGATGTCGAGCTCCGCGGCCAGCTCGATGAACGTCTGCCGCGTGATGCCGCGCAGGATCTCGCGGCCGGGCGTCACCAGCGTGCCGCCGGTGACCATGAAGACGTTGGAGGCCGGCCCCTCGGCCACGTAGCCGTCGCGTGTCAGCCACAGCAGGTCGTCGTAGCCCGCATCCACCGCCTCGAGTCGCGCCAGCTGGAAGTGCAGCCGGTCGAGCGACTTGTAACGCGGGTCGAGCGTGTCGGGCGTGAAGCCACGCAGCGAGCTGAGCATCAGCCGGATGCCGCGCCGGCGCCCCTCGTCGTCGGCGAGGAAGATGTACGGCGCCGCCCAGACGATTGTCGTGGCTTCGTGGTGGCGCGGGTCGGCGATGATGCCCTGCGGGACGCCGCGCGTGGCGATGAAGCGGATCGACGCGTCCTGCAGGTCGTTGCGGCGGACGGTTTCGAGGATCGCCTCCTTCCAGTCACCCTTGGTCAGGCGGGGCCGGATGCCCGTCGCCTGGAGCGACTGGAAGAAGCGATCGACGTGCTGGTCGAGCTTGAAGACGTGCCCCTGCCAGGCCGAGACGACGTCGAAGATGCCGTCGCCGAGCAGGAAGCCCTGATCGAGCACCGAGACGGACGCCTGTGAGAGCGGGCGGTACTCGCCGTTGACGAAGAGGATCGGTTCGGCCACGGGTCAGCCGCGCTTCTTCGGAACGGCGTGCTTGGCGGGCGCCTTCTTGGCGGGCGCCTTTGCAGCTGCCTTCTTCGCGGGCACCTTCTTCGCGGCCGCGGCGGCCTCCTTCGCGGCTGCGGCCTCGAGCCGCTTCGCCGGATCCTTCGCCTTCGTCGTCGCGTACCAGCCGACGTGCACCGGCTCCTTCTGGCCCTTGCGGAACCAGCGGATGACCATCGGCACCTTGGCGGCGCGGTACAGGCCGAGCTGCGGGCAGCGACGGTCGGACTCGTCGGCGATCTCGCGGATCGCGCGGTCGTCCTCCTTCGTGTCCAGCGTGATGTCGAACTGGATGACCTCGAACTTCGGCTGCAGGTGCAGGTCGAAGAAGAAGCCGCGGATGTCGATCAGCGAGCGGATCGACGTCTTGAGGTCGGCGTACTGGAAGCCGAAGTCGTTGGCGACGACGCGGATCGTGATCGACGTGCAGCCGGCCAGCGCCGCCAGCTGCAGGTGCACGGGCGTCCAGCCGCGCGACTGGCCGCGCAGGATGGGCGGGTCGCCGATGTCGAAGCCCTGGGGCTCGTCGAGCCGGATCGAGCTCTGGCCGTCCATGAACGCCTCGACGAGCATCTGCTCGTAGCCGTGGGTCTCGACGTCGGTGATGCCGATATACGACGGGTACTGCGGGGTCATCTCGACCTCCAGGAAGGGAATGTTGTGCAAGCATCATGCACCGCTGGCCCGACCGACCTGCAATCAGGAGGAGCGCACCGTGGACGTCGCCGATCTCGCAGCCCGCGTGGAGGAGCTCGAGGATCTCCGCGCGCTGCAGAATCTCAAGTCGCACTACTGCTGGTTGCTCGACACCCGGCGCACCGCCGAGGCGGCGGCGCTCTTCACCGAGGACGGCGTCTGGGACGGGGGCGAGATGTTCGGCTGCCACGAGGGCCGCGCCGCCGTCGCCGCGTACTTCGCCGAGATCCAGGCCCGTGGGCTGCGCTTCTGCCTGCACGGCGTGCTGACGCCGTTCCTGGAGCGGCGCACGGCCAGCACGGCCTTCGGCCGCTGGTACCTCGACATGCCGGCCACCTTCGCCGCCGAGGATGGCGGCCCCGATCGCGCGATCTGGGGCGCCGCCTGGTACGAGGACGACTTCGTGAAGCGCGCCGACGGCGTCTGGCAGGTGCGCGCGATGCGCCTCACCAACCACTTCTGGACGCCCTTCGAGCAGGGCTGGGCCGTGCAGCGCTTCGCCGGCGCCTAGCCCTGCGGCGGCTGCCGGGCGCCTACCCCGGCAGCGGCGGCTCGCCCAGCGTGCCGAGCGCGTCCTCGATGACCTGGGCGGCGCGCAGCGTCGTGGCATCGTCGCCGCGGCGCCCCACGAGCTGCAGGCCGACCGGCATGCCGCTGACGGCGCCGCGGCCCACGGGGACGCTCACCCCGGGGTGCCCGGTGAGGTTGAAGATCGCGAGGTTGCGGATGCCGGCCGGGTCACGGTGCTCGGTCGTGCCGTCGCCGAAGGTGATGAGCGGCGTGTCGACGCGCGCGGCGACCTGGCACTGCGCCGGCACGGCGAGCAGGTCGACCTCGCTGAAGGCGCTGTCCACGACGTCGGTGATCAGCCTCCGCACGCGCTGCGCATCGACGAAGTCGGTCGCCGGGATCCGCTTCGCCCACGAGATGTACTCGTAGACGTCGGGCGCGTAGCCCTCCGGCTGCTCGGTGAGCCACGAGCGGTGCCACGCGGCCGATTCGACGATCACCAGCACGAACGAGACGGCCACCGAGAGCGGCAGGTGCTCGCCGCCGGCGATCGTGATCGGCCGCACGTCGGCGCCGGCGTCACGCAGGACGTCGAGGGCGCGGCGCAGCGGGGCGTCCACCTCGTCCTGGATCGGGTGCCAGAAGAAGTCCTCGGGCACGCCGATGCGCAGGCCCTTCACGCCGTCGCGCAGGCCGGGCAGCGCGGGGGCCAGCGGGGCGCTGAGCGAGCTCGGGTCGGAGGCGGCGAAGCCAGAGATGGTGTCGAGCAGCAGCGCGACGTCCTCGACGCGCCGGGCGAGCGGCCCCACCGAGTCCATCGACCAGGCGAGCGGGAAGAAGCCGCTCTTCGGGATGCGCCCGTACGTCGTCTTCAGGCCGACGACGCCGTTGTAGGCGGCCGGCGACCGCACCGACGCGGCGGTGTCCGAGCCGAGCGAGCCGAAGCCGATGCAGGCGGCCATTCCGGCGCCCGATCCGCCCGACGAGCCGCCGGGTATGCGCTCGACGTCCCACGGATTACGGGTGGGCGGGGTGTCACCGCCCCACGTGAACTGGTGCGTGTTCGCCTTGCCGGCGATCACCGCTCCCGCGTCCACGAGCCGCTGCACGGCGACGCAGTTCGCGGCGGCAACGTTGTCGGCGAGGATCGAGGAGGCGACCGTTGTCGGCACCCCTGCCACGTCCATCACGTCCTTGATCGTCACGGGAATGCCGTGGAGGGCGCCGCGGTAGCCCCCGCCGGCGATCTCACGCTCGGCCGCGCTGGCGGCGGCCCGCGCCTGCTCGTCCATGCGCAGGAGCAGCGACCGGATGTGCGGCTCCCAGCGGTCGGCCTGGGCCAGCACGGCGTCGGTCAGCTCGACCGGGGAGACCTGGCGGTTGCGGACGAGCGCCGCCGCTTCGGCCAGCCCGAGCAGGGCCAGCTCACGGCTCATCGCGCTGCCTCGCCGGTTGCCGGGGCGGCTGCAGCTACGGCCGAGGTGCCGCCAGGAGCGGCCAGCGAGGGCACGTAGAGCGTCGCCGGCTCGAGGCTGCGCAGCAGCGTGTCGGGCACGGCGCGAATGGCTGCGAGGACGGCGTCGACGGGGTGGGCCGCAGCCTCGGCGGCGGCTGCAGCGGGCGTGACCGAGGGATCGCTCATGCCCCGCAGTCTGACGGCTGCGAACCCTGACGCCAAGGGGCATCGAACGGATCTTGCATACAGTATGGTACTCCGTTATGGCCAAGCTTTTCGAGCTCCGCCCGCCACTCGCCAAGAACGCAAGCCTGGTGGCCGTCGAGGTCATCCGCGAGGCGATCATGGACGGGCGGCTCGAGCCGGGTCAGCGGCTGAAGGAGGAGGAGCTCGCCCGCGAGCTCGGCATCTCCCGCACTCCGGTGCGCGAGGCGCTGCTCATCCTGCAGACCGACGGCCTCGTCGAGGCGCACCCGAACCGCGGCGCCACCGTCCGCTCGTACGGCCTGGACGACCTCGGTGATCTCTACATGCTGCGCGCCGCCCTCGAGGGCGTCGCCGCCCGCCTCGCCGCCGAGCGTGCCACCCCGCGCGAGCTCGCCAAGCTGCGCCGCAGCTGCGACCGCTTCGACGCCGTCGCCGGCGATGGGAGCCTCAAGGAGATCGTGCGCGAGAACCTCGTCTTCCACGACGCGATCCTGGATATTGCCGGCAACGACCGCATCGCCCAGCTCGTCCGCGGCGTCACCGAGCTGCCGCTGGTCTACAAGTCGTACCTCTGGTACTCGCCGAACCAGAAGCTCGTCTCGGCCCACTACCACCGGCAGATCCTGCACGCCCTCGAGGCGCGCAACCCGGAGCGGGCCGAATCCGTCATGAAGCAGCACGTGTTCGAGGCTCGCGACGTCCTGGTAGCCCAGGTGCGCGCGTCCCTCGCCGCCAGCGAAACCGCGAAGAGCATTTCCGGAGGAGAAGCATGACCGATACCACCGACCTGACGTATCGCGAGACGAACGGAGCCGGGGCCCTCGCAGGCCTGCGCGTGATCGAGCTGGGCCAGCTGCTGGCCGGCCCGTTCACCGGCCGGCTCCTGGGTGACATGGGCGCCGAGGTCATCAAGGTGGAGCCCCCGGGGCAGCCCGATCCGCTCCGCGACTGGGGCAAGCTGCGCTACAAGGACCGCTCCCTCTGGTGGCCCGTGCAGTCGCGCAACAAGAAGTGCGTGACGCTCAACCTGCGCGACGCCAAGGGGCAGGAGCTCCTGCTCGAGCTGGTCAAGCGCGCCGACGTCCTGGTCGAGAACTTCCGCCCGGGCACGCTTGAGAAGTGGGGAATCGGCCCCGACAAGCTGCTCGAGGTCAACCCGGGCCTCGTCATCGCCCGCGTCTCCGGCTACGGTCAGACCGGCCCCTACGCCGAGCGCGCCGGCTTCGCCTCCGTCTCCGAGGCGATGGGCGGCATCCGCTACATCAACGGCTTCCCGGACGAGCCGCCGCCCCGCATGCACATCTCGCTCGGCGACTCGCTCGCCGGCATGGTGGCGACGCAGGGCATCCTCGCCGCGCTCTACAGCCGCCGCGAGAACGGTGGCAAGGGCCAGGTCGTCGACGTCTCGCTGCTCGAGGCGTCGTTCCAGCTGCTCGAGTCGATGATCCCCGAGTACGACCGCTGCGGGTACGTGCGCGGCCCGGGCGGCACCGGCCTCCAGGGCGTCGCGCCGTCGAACATCTTCAAGTCGAAGGACGACCTCTGGATGGTCATCGCGGCGAACGCCGACGGCGTCTATCGCCGCCTCTGCGGCGCGATGGGCCAGCCCGAGCTCGCCGACGACCCGCGCTTCCTGAACCACCTGGCGCGCGGCGAGAACCAGCTCGAGATCGAGCGGATCATCGCCGAGTGGGCGAAGCAGTACACCGCCGAGGAGATTGACGAGATCCTCAACGCCGCCGGCGTCATCTGCGGCCCGATCTACACGGTCGCGGACATGTTCAAGGACGACCACTTTTGGGCACGCGAGATGCTGCTCAAGCACGAGGATCCCGAGATCGGCGAGTTCGTCGGCCCGGGCATCTTCCCGAAGTTCTCCGAGACCCCGGGTGAGGTCAAGTGGACCGGCCCGTGGGAGGAGGGGAGCCACAACGCCGAGGTGTACGGCGAGCTGCTCGGCATCGATGAGGCTGGGCTCGCAGCGCTGAAGGAGGGCGGCGTCCTGTGATGGGCGCCGCCGCGATCGACCCCGTGGTGCAGATCGAAACCATGGGTACACTCGTCTGCGAAGGAGACGTGTGCGCAGTTGTCGGCACGGGCTCGGATGCGGCCGTTCTGTTGACGGCTCCCGTTGTCTTCGCTGACGGGCTCGACGGGCTGCTCCGCAAGCAGATTTCTGACCAGGTCGACCAGGCCGGGGCGATGACGCCCCGCAGCCTGCTGATCAAGGAGGAGTTGGATGGCGTATAGGCTGGGGGTGGACGTCGGTGGCACGTTCACTGACCTCTACCTCGTGAGTGATGACGGGAAGCGCTTCCGCGTGAAGACCCCGTCCACGCCCGCTGATCCGTCACAGGCGGTTCTGACGGGTGTCAAGCGGATCTGCTCGGAGGCCGGCATCACGGTTGCCGACCTCGACAACTTCATGCACGGCACGACCGTCGCGACCAACGCGGTGCTCGAGTCGAAGGGCGCGCGTGTCGGCCTGCTGACGACGCTGGGCTTCAAGCAGATCCTGCATCTTGCCCGCTCGCAGACGCCGGGCCCGCTGGCCGGCTGGCTGATCATGATCAAGCCCGATCCGCCGGCACTGCTGTCGGACACGGCCGAGATCGTGGAGCGCATGGATGCCCGCGGCAACACGATCACCGCGGTCGACACGGCCAAGGCCGAGGCGTCGATTCGCGCCCTGGTCGAGGACGGCGTCGAGACGCTGACCATCGGCTTCATCAACTCCTACATCTCCTCGAAGCATGAGGAAGAGGTCGCGGAGATCATCGAGCGGATGTACCCGGGCTTCCCGGTGACGCTCTCGTCGCACGTGCTGCCCGAGTTCCGCGAGTACGAGCGGACGCTCACGGCGTGCATGAACTCGTACGTGCGGCCGAAGGTGCAGAGCTACGTTGACCACCTCTCGAGCGAGCTGAAGGCGCTCGGCGCGACGTGCGAGATCAACATTCTCCGCTCGGACGCCGGCCTGATGACCGCCCGCGAGGCTGGCCGTAACCCGATCTACGGCGTCCTCTCCGGCCCGTCCGGCGGCGTCGCAGGCGCGCTCTACGTCTCCACGCGTGCCGGCTTCCCGAACATCCTCACGTTCGACATGGGCGGCACCTCGACCGACGTGGCCCTGTGCCAGGACGGCGCACCCTCGATCGGCCGCGAGACCTCGATCAGCCACTTCCGCCTCCGCGTGCCGGCAGTTGACGTGCACACGGTCGGTGCAGGCGGTGGCTCGATCGCGCATGTCCCCGAGCTGACCAAGGCGCTGCGTGTCGGCCCCGAGTCGGCCGGTGCCGTGCCGGGCCCGGCTGCCTACGGCCGCGGCGGCACCCTGCCCGCCGTGACCGACGCCAACGTGGTTGTCGGCCATCTGCCGTCAAGCCTCATCGGCGGCGAGATGACCCTGGATGTCGCGGCGGCGCACGCTGCCGTCAAGACGATCGACGACGCCATGAACCTCGGCTCCACCGAGAACGCGGCCGAGGGCATGCTCGCCATCGTCAACGAGAACATGGCCGGCGCGCTTCGCGTCGTGTCGGTGCAGCGTGGTCACGACCCGCGCGACTTCGCGCTCGTCGCCTACGGCGGTGCCGGCCCGCTGCACGCCAACGCCGTCGCCGAGATCATCGGGTCGTTCCCGGTGCTCATCCCGCCGGCTCCGGGCCTGCTCTGCGCGCTCGGCGACCTCGTGGCGGACTTCCGCGACGAGTTCGCACGGACGTACATCCGCGTCATCGAGGAGGCCGATTCGACCGAGGTCGCAACGATCCTCGACGGTCTCGGCGCCCGCGCCAAGAAGTGGCTCGACGACGAGGGCATCGGTCAGGATGTCGGCCGCGTGACGTACAACGCGGACATGCGCTATCACGGCCAGGGCTACGAGATCCCGGTCGCGATCACGCCTGACGAGGTGCGCAACAAGGGCCTCGGCGACCTGGACGAGCGGTTCAACCAGCTCCACGAGCAGCTCTACGGCTTCCGGATGCCGAAGACGCGGGCGGAGATCGTCAACCTCCGTGCAGTCGGCTTCGGCTCCGTCGAGAAGCCCGAGCTGCCCGAGGGTGTCGACGGCGGCAGCGCCGATTCGTCGCACGCCATCGCCTCCGATCACACGATGATCCACAAGGGCCAGCGCATCGCGGCGAAGATCTACGACCGCGCCAAGCTCGTCCCGGGGAACGTCGTGCCCGGCCCGGCCGTTGTCACCGAGTTCGACTCGACCACGGTCATCCTCCCTGGCTACTCGGCCAAGGTGGACAAGTTCTTCAATCTCTTGATCAACAAGGCCTGAGAGGAGGATCGCCATGGCTACTACTGCTGACAAGCCGAAGATTGCCGAGATTCCGACCGGTATCAAGGTCGATCCGGTCACGCTCGACATCATCGAGGGCGCGCTCAAGAGCGCACGCTACGAGATGGACGCTGTGCTCTTCCGTTCTGCGATGAGCCCGGTCATCCGCGAGCAGCACGACGAGTTCCCGATGCTCACCGACCCGCGCGGTCGCATGGTCGTCGGTCAGTTCGGCGCCTACATCACGGAGATGATGGAGGGGTGGGATCGCGGGGTGTATCCCGGCGACGTCATCCTGACGTCCGACCCGTTCAAGTGCTCGGGCTCGATCTCGCACACGAACGACTGGCTCGTGCTCGTCCCGATCTTCTACAAGGACGAGCTGATCGGCTGGGCCTCCCAGTTCGGTCACCAGATGGACTGCGGCGGCCCGCTCCCGGGCTCCCTGCCGACCGGCGCGAAGACCATCTACGAAGAGGGTCTGATCATCCCGCCGATCAAGGTCGTGGAGAAGGGCGAGATCCAGCACGACGTCCTGAACCTGATCCTGAACAACATGCGGATCCCGGAGATGAACCGGGCCGACCTGTTCGCGATCGTCGCCGGCTGTCGTGCCGGTGAGAAGCGGGTCATCGGGCTGTGCGAGCGGTTCGGCAAGGAGACCTACCTTGCCGCGCTGCAGCAGCTGCTCGACCGCACGCACGAGGCGATGAAGACGCTGATCCAGTTCGCCATCCCGGAGCAGCCCCAGTACTTCGAGGACTACATCGACGACGACGGCCTCGGTAACGGCCCGTTCAAGATGAAGCTCACGATCTGGCGCGAAGGCGACCACGCCTTCTTCGACTGGACGGGTACGGATCCGCAGGCCCTCGGACCGATCAACTTCTATCTCTCCGAAGGCATGTTCAAGATGTTCATCGGGATCTATCTGATCATGGTGAACGATCCGCAGATCCTGTTCAACGACGGCTTCTACCCGCTGCTGCACATCGTGCTGCCGGAGGGAAGCCTCGTTCGTCCGCGCTTCCCGTCGGCCCTCGGCTGCCGCACGCACGCCCTCGCCCGCATGTTCGATGTGCTCGGCGGCGCGCTGCTCAAGCAGGCCCCGGAGCTCAACGCGGCGTCGGGCTACGGCACCTCGCCGTACATGCTCTACTCGGGCTGGAACACCAAGGGTGACTTCTTCTACTCGATGGAGATCCTCTACGGCGGCATCCCCGGGCGTCCGGTCGGCGACGGCATGGACGGTCACTCCTGGTGGCCGCTGTTCGAGAACATCCCCACGGAGTACCTCGAGGCGTACTACCCGATGCGGATCGACAGCTACACGACCGTCATCGATACGGGCGGCGCGGGCTTCAACCGCGGCGGCAACGGCGTCGAGAAGCGCTACATCTATCTCGAGCCGGGCGAGGTCTCGATCCACGATGACCGCTGGCTGACGCGCCCCTGGGGCGTGCTCGGTGGCGAGCCGGGCGAGCGCTCGAAGAAGCTGCTGGTGCGGACGGATGGCACGACGGAGAAGCTTCCGTCGAAGTGCGACAACGTCCACGTCGAGCCGGGCGACATGCTCGTCTACCAGACCGCCGGTGGCGGTGGGTGGAAGGATCGTCTCGTCCGTGAGCCGGAGCGCGTCGTGCGCGACGTCAAGTTCGGCCTGGTCTCCCGCGAGAAGGCGACGAGCGGTTACGGCGTCATCTTCAAGGGCGACACGCTCGAGGTCGATGCTGCGGCCACCGCGGCCGAGCGGGCACGGCAGAGCGAGGTGCGCGGCCCCGTCGAGAACTTCTCGTACGGCCCGCCGCTCGAGGAGCTCCTGGCGAACTGTCTCGCCGAGACGGGTCTCCAGCCGCCGAAGAAGGCCACGCAGCTGCGCTGGTCGCCGCTGCAGGATGGTGCCGAGGCTCTGGCGCTCGTCCGGGCGAAGGACAACCTGCCGGATCCGGCCGCGAAGTAAGGCCACCCCAAGGGTGCAGTTCCGATGGTTGTGAGAGGCTCCCGGCTCCGGTCGGGGGCCTCTCGCTTTTTCCCGAGCAAGAGCAGGGGTGAGATGACGATCGAGCACAAGAGCGGGTTCGGTGGGCGCACCGGCTTCGGCGAGCGCCCGTGCCTGCTGATCATCGACATGAACAAGGCCTTCACGCTGGAGGGGTCGCCGCTGCGCTGCGACCTCGACGACGTGGTGGGGTCGATTGCGCAGCTGCTGGCCGCCGGCCGCAAGGCCGGCATCCCGGTCGTCTACACCAACGTGATCGTGGATGCGGGCGCCAGGCAGACCGCGAAGGCATTCATCGACAAGATTCCAGCGCTGACCTTCATGGCGCCCGGCACCAAGTGGATCGAGATCGACGACCGCATCGCCGCGCTGCCGGACGAGGCGATCATCAACAAGAACTTCGCCTCATCGTTTTTCGGCACGTCGTTCTCGTCGCTGCTGGCCTCGGCTGGCTGCGACAGCGTGATCGTCACGGGCGCCTCCACCTCCGGCTGCGTGCGCGCGACGGTGGTCGACTGCGTCCAGCACGGCTATCGCCCGCTGATCCCCCGCGAGGCCGTCGGTGACCGCAACCCGGCCGCCCACGAGGCGAACCTGTACGACATGGATGCGAAGTACGGCGATGTTGTGACCCTCGCCGAGACCCTCGAGTACCTGGAGGCTTTGAGTGGCATACACCCTCGCTGAGAAGATCCTGCTCGCGCACAGCGATGCGGATGAGATCGCGGTTGGTGACCTGATCATGGTGCGCTGCGACATCGTGATGGCAAACGATGTCAGCGGCCCTGTCGCGTTCCGCGCGATGGAGGAGATGGGCGCCACCAAGGTCTTCGACCGGGACAAGGTCGTGATGGTTGCCGACCACTTCATGCCGGCCAAGGACGCCGTGTCGGCAGGCTTGCAGAAGCGCCTCAAGGAGTGGTCGCTGGCCCAGGGCGTGCACTTCTACGACCAGGGCCGTGGCGGCATCGAGCACAAGATCATGATCGAGGACGGCTTCGTCGTGCCGGGCTCGGTGGTGGTCGGCGGCGACTCGCACACGTGCACGCACGGCGCCCTCGGTGCCTTCGGCACGGGCCTCGGCTCGACCGACATCGCCGCTGCGCTCGCCTTCGGCGAGTTCTGGCAGGGTGTGCCTGGCACGATCCTCGTCACCATCGTCGGCGACAAGCGGCGCTTCGTCAGCGGCAAGGACATCATCCTCGACGTGCTGGCGCAGATCGGCGTTGCGGGCGGCACCGACAAGGTGCTGGAGTTCGTCGGGCCGGGCGCCGAGGCGCTCTCGATCGATGAGCGGCTGGCCGTCTCGAACATGGCCGTGGAGGCCGGTTCGGAGACGGGCATCTTCCCGGCCGACGAGAAGACCGCGGCGTACCTCGAGGGTCGCGCGCGCCAGCCCTGGGAGCCGGTGCGCTCGGATCCCGACGCGGTGTTCGCCTCGAAGCTGACGGTCGACCTCGACCGGCTCGACCCGCTGATCGCGATGCCGCACCTGCCGGGCAACATCCAGCGTGTCTCCGACGTGACCGGGAAGAAGATCGACCAGGTCTACATCGGTAACTGCGGCAACGGCACGATCACCGACCTGCGTCAGGCTGCCGAGATCTTCCGCGGCAACCACGTGCACCGCGACTGCCGCGCGATCATCGTGCCGGCCAGCCAGGCGGTGTACCGCGAGGCGATGGCCGAGGGCCTGCTCGAGATCTTCGCCGAGGCCGGTCTCGTCGTCTCCACGCCCACCTGCGGCGCCTGCTTCGGCGGCGGCAACGGTGCAATGGCTGCCGGCGAGTCTGCCCTGACCACGACGAACCGCAACTTCAAGGGCCGCATGGGCTCCGGCGAGGCCGAGGTGCATCTGGCCAACGCCTGGGTCGCTGCGGCTGCTGCCGTCGCTGGCGAGATCGTCAATCCGGCCGAGGTGCTCGCATGATCATCTCCGGCAACGCGGTGTGCGTCCGCGGCGACAACATCGACACCGACGTCCTCTACCCGGGCGCATACCTCAACGTGGACGACCCGCAGAAGATGGCGCCGTTCCTGTTCGAGGGCCTCGACCCGAAGATCCGCGAGGAACTCGTGGGCGAGACGGTGCTCGTCGTCGACGAGAACTTCGGCTCCGGTTCCTCGCGCGAGCATGTGCCGCAGGCGATCCGCGCGAGCGGCATCACGTGCGTCGTCGGCAAGACGTTCGCGCGCATCTTCTACCGCAACTGCTTTAACCTCGGCGTGCCGGCCATCGTCTGCCCCGAGGCGTCGGCTGCGGCCGGCAAGGGCTCCGTCGTCACCGTGGACACCGACACCGGCGTCGTGACGGTGGACGGCCAGGAGTTCCAGGCACGGCCGATCGCGCCGTTCATGCTCGACATGCTCGCGGCCGGTGGCCTGGTCGAGTGGTCGCGCCAGCGCTCGGCGTAGAGCGGGGCGCGTAGTCGGCAAAGTTGCGCTGGACTGTCCGATCCAGCGCAACTTTGCCGATATCCCTCCGGGGGCGAGGCCGTCGCCAGGCCGCTGCCAGGCCGTTGCCAGCCCGCCGGAGCTACCGCTTCTTGCCGGGGTTCAGCAGGTTCTTCGGGTCGAAGAGCCGCTTCACCTCGTTGTGCAGCCGATAGGTGGCCGGGGTCAGCTGCGGCTCCAGGTGGCCGGCCTTGAGCGAGCCGATGCCGTGCTCGCCGCTGATCGAGCCACCGAGCGAGACCGCCATGGCGAACAGCTCGGCGGCGGCCGCGCGCACGCGGGCGATCTCGCCCTCGGGGTCGCTGCGCGGCATCAGGAAGTTGGAGTGCAGGTTGCCGTCGCCGGCGTGGCCCCACGAGACGGCCTCGAACCCGTGGCGGGCGCCGATCTCGACCGTGGCGGCGATCGCCTCGGCAAGGCGATCGGGTGGGACGACGATGTCCTCGCCAGCCTTGCCGCCGAGCTTCGCCGCAACCATGCCGCTGACCAGGTCGCGCCAGCGCCACAGCTCGGCAACGGCGGCGTTCGACTCCGGCGCATGGATGGCCAGGGCGCCGTCCTCCAGCACCTCGAGCAGCTCGGCACGCAGGCGCCGCGCCTCCTCGGGCGCGCCGTCGGCCTCGGCGATCACCAGGAAGCCGGCGCCGTCGGGAATGCCGGGGCCGCCGCCAGGCCCACCGCCGGGGAAGCCGTGGCCGGCCGCCGTCAGGGTGCCCGCGTCCAGGTACTCGAGCGCAGCGACCGCGAGGCCGCTACCCATCACGGTGGCGATCGCCTCGCAGCCCGACGTGGTGTCCGGGTAGAAGGCGGCAACCGGGAGGAAGGCCTCGGGCGCAGGAATCAACCGGAGCCAGATCGAGGTGATCACGCCGAGCGTGCCCTCGGAGCCGATCAGCAGGCTCTTCAGGTCGTAGGCGGCGACGTCCTTGCGGTTCGCCCCGCCGACGCGCAGCAGGTCGCCGGGCGGCACGACCGCCTCGATGCCGGTGACGTAGGCGCCGGTGACGCCGTACTTGAAGGCGTGCGGCCCGCCCGCGTTGGTGGCGACGTTGCCGCCGATCTGCGACTGCTCGCCGGCGCCCGGGTCGGGCGGGAAGAAGAGGCCGCTCTCGCGCACGATGCGGCGCAGGTCGCCGGTGCGGACGCCCGCCTCGACCTCGATGCGCCACTCCAGCGGGTCGAAGGAGCGGATGCGGGTGAGGCGCTCCAGCGCCAGCACGACCCCGCCGTCGGGCATCGCGCCGCCCGCATAGCCGGTGCCGCCGCCGCGCGTCGTCACGGGGATGCCGCGCTCGTAGCACCAGGCCAGCACCGCCGCGACCTCCTCGGGGTTGCCGGGCAGCGCCACGGCGTCGGCGCGCCCGCGCAGGCCCCAGGTCTGGGCGGCGGCATCGACGAGGTACTCGGACGCGGTGCCGGGGCGGACGTTCTCCGGGCCGACGAGGGCGGCGAGCTCGCGCTCGAGGGGTGT
>CANNRA010000040.1 GCA_947507735.1 Actinomycetota bacterium | reverse complement strand
AGGGCGGCCTTCGCCTGGGCGATCCGGGCGAGCCGCTGCAGGACGATGCGCGCCTGCTGCTTGCTGAGCGTGCTGCGGGCAGCGCGGCCGGCGGAGCGGCCGGCGAGGGCGCCGAGCGCGCTGCCGGAGGCTCCGATCCCGGCATTCGCCGACCGGTTGAGCGCACCGGCGTTCCCCGAGCCCAGCGAGCCGAGCGGGGCGCCGAGGCCACCGACGCTGCCTGACCTGCCGCTGCCCTCGTCATCGTCATCGTCATCGTCGTCGTCATCATCCTCACCGCGGCCGTCATGGCCGCTGCAGGCAGCCCGCGACGCCCTGCCAGACGAACTGCCGTGCTCGCGACCGCGCCTCTGCTGGCCATGCTCGCCGCCACAGCGAGGCGGCGTGACGACCGGCGGCGCCAGCACCGGCGCAGCGGTCACGGCAGCGGTTGCAGCCGATGCGACGGTCTGCGAGCCGACGGCGTTGCTGCTCGTCACCGACAGCCGGAGCGTCGAGCCAACGTCCCCAGCGACCGGCGCGTACGTCAGGGCCGTTGCCCCGGTGATCGCGGCGCAGTTCGCGCCGGCAGCGTCACAGCGCTGCCACGACTGCACCGACGTGACGGGCGCGGTGCCCGTCCAGGTGCCGCTGGCGCCGGTGAGCGTGCTGCCGACGACCGCGCTGCCCGTGATCGACGGGCTGACGGTGTTACCCGGGGCCACCGGCACGACCGGGGCCGGAATCACGGCAGTGGCTGACGAGAACGAGGTGACGCTGCCGGTGGCATTAGTGGCCGTGACAGCGACCAGCAGGCGCCCGCCGACATCGGCTGTCACCGGCACGTAGGTCTGGGCGCTTGCGCCCGTGATCGCCCCACACACCGACGGCGTCGCGTCGCAGCGCTGCCACAGGTAGGTGAAGGCGATCGGGGCGTCACCCGTCCAGGTGCCGGTCGAGCTGGTCAGCGTCGAGCCGACGGTGGCGGTACCGGTGATGGCGGGCGCCGCGGTGTTGACCGGGGCGACGGCGGCGGCGGCTCCGCCCGCGGCGACTCCGGCGACGGCCAGCGAGGCCAGAGCCATGCCGGTGAGGCGGCGTGTCCGGCGGCGTAGCGCCTGGCTGAGAGAGCGAATAGCGGTCACGAGCATGGACCTCCGTATCGAATGCGGGGACTCGCTGAGAACCGTATGAGGGCCACGCAAGCGCGCTGCATGCCCGGTGTAAGCGCCGTGCAAGGCGCGCGAACGCGAAAGGCCCCGTCTCCGGGGCCTTCCTGTGAAGCGGCGGACGAGATTCGAACTCGCGACCTTCTGCGTGGGAGGCAGACGCTCTACCAACTGAGCTACCGCCGCGCTTCGGGGCACATCGTACCGCCTGCCCACGCCGGGCGGCTGCTCCCGCTTGCGCCGGTCCGCCCGTTGCGGAACCCTATGGGCATGAGCGCGTGCGGACACGGGGGCTGTGGTGGCCTGAGCCAGGAGTTCGCGCAGCGCGTCGAGCTGGCGATCGTGTTCGACGAGCTGGTGGCCCTGCTCGAGGTACCGCCGTCGCGCGAGGTCTTCCTGGAGGAGCACCGGCAGCTCTCGGCCACGGCCGGCCGCAGGGTTGCGTACCGGGTGGTGCTGCAGAGCATCGCCGAGCGCAGCGCGCCGCTCTGAGCGGCGGCTAGTCGGTCGCGGCGAGGATCGCCGTACGCCCTGCGTCCCTCCCCGGCGCGAGCCGGGGAAGGACAGGCAGGGGACAGTTCGGAGCTAGATCCGCTCGAGCTTGTGCATCCGGTGCACCGCGCCGATCCGGCGCGTGGTGCCCGAGCGCGAGCGCATGACGATCGAGTCGGTGACGGCGCCCTGGTCGGTGAAGAGCACGCCCCGCAGCAGCGAGCCGTCGGTGACGCCGGTGGCCGAGACGAAGACGTCGTCGCCGGCGACCAGGTCGTTGATGGTCAGCACCTTGTCGAGGTTGAAGCCGGCGTCAAGCAGCGCCTTGCGCTCCTCCTCGTTGCGCGGCCAGAGCTTGCCCTGCAACGCGCCGCCGACACACTTCAACGCCGCCGCCGCGATGACGCCTTCCGGCGTGCCGCCAACGCCCATCAGCATGTCGATGCCCGTCTCGGGATTCGCTGCGGAGATCGCCGGCGCAACGTCGCCGTCACGGATCAGGCGCACCTTGGCGCCGGCCTGGCGCAGCTCACCGATCAGGTCCTCGTGCCGGTCGCGCTCCAGCACGACGACGGTGACCTCGTTGACGGAGACGCCCTTCGCCTTCGCCACGGCGCGCACGTTCTCGGTGGGCGTCGCGTTGATGTCGATGGCATGTGCCGCATGCGGGCCGACCGCGATCTTGTCCATGTAGACCGCAGCACCGGGGAAGAACATCGAGCCGCGCTCGGCGACGGCCATCACCGTGATCGCGCCCTGCTGGCCGAGCGCGGTGAGCCGCGTCCCCTCCAGCGGGTCGACGGCGACGTCGACGGCCGGGCCCATCTTGTTCCCGACCTCCTCGCCGTTGTAGAGCATCGGCGCTTCGTCCTTCTCGCCCTCGCCGATGACGACGATGCCGTTCATGGCGACGGTGTCGAGCATCCGGCGCATGCCGTCCACTGCCGCCTGGTCGGCGGCGATCTTGTCGCCACGGCCGACCCAGCGGCCCGCCGCGATCGCCCCGAGCTCCGTGACGCGGACGAGCTCGAGCGCCAGGTTGCGGTCGGGAGCGCCGAAGCCCTCGAATTCACCGATCGTGGGCTTCACGCGACGGTGACCTCGTCGCAGAGGTAGACGTCCTGGATCGCATTGAGGATCTCGACGCCCGACGCGAGCGGCTTCTGGAAGGCCTTGCGGCCGGAGATCAGACCGAGGCCGCCGGCGCGCTTGTTGATGACCGCGGTGCGGACGGCCTGCTGCAGATCGTTCTCGCCCGAGGCGCCGCCGGAGTTGATCAGCGGGGCACGGCCCATGTAGCAGTTGACGACCTGGTAGCGGCAGAGGTCGATCGGGTTGTCCGTGGTCAGGTCGGAGTAGACCTTCTTGTGGGTCAGCCCGTACTTCTTGCCGTCCTGGTTGAGCGCCGTGTAGCCGCCGTTGTTCTCGGGCAGCTTCTGCTTGATGATGTCGGCCTGGATCGTCACGCCCAGGTGGTTGGCCTGGCCCGTGAGGTCGGCGGCGACGTGGTAGTCGACGCCGTCGGCCTTGAAGTTGTTGTTGCGCAGATAGCACCAGAGCACGGTGAACATGCCGAGCTCGTGCGCCTGCTGGAAGGCCTCGCTGACCTCCACGATCTGGCGCGTGCTCTCCTCGGAGCCGAAGTAGATCGTCGCGCCGACGCCCGCTGCGCCCATGTCCCAGGCGCGCTTGACCGAGGTGAACATCACCTGGTCGAACCGGTTGGGCGCCGTCAGCAGCTCGTTGTGGTTGAGCTTGACGATGAACGGCAGCTTGTGGGCGTACTTGCGGCTGACCGAGCCGAGCACGCCGAGCGTCGAAGCGACGGCGTTGCAGCCGCCCTCGATCGCCAGCTTGACGATGTTCTCGGGGTCGAAGTAGGCCGGGTTCGGAGCGAAGGAGGCACCGCCGGAGTGCTCGATGCCCTGGTCGACCGGCAGGATGCTGACGTAGCCGGTGCCGGCCAGGCGGCCGCTGCCGTAGAGCCACTCGAGGTTGCGGAGAGTCGCGGAGCTGCGATCGCTGTCGAGCATCACGCGGTCGACGAAGTCGGGGCCGGGCAGGTGCAGCAGGCTCTTGTCGACGGTCTGGCAGCGGTGCGAGAGCAGCGCGTCGGCCTCAGAGCCGAGCAGCGCCTCGATTGCCGCTAGGTCACGCTGGTTCGAGTTGGTACCCACGTTGAATCCTTCCCTCTGAGCGGGGTTGCAGTCGCAGTTACGTCAAGCATACGCCGGTCTCCGGCGCGTCTCCGCTACATCCGTTCGGGCGCGTCGACCCCGACCAGATCGAGGCAGCGGGCGATGACCTGCTGCGTCGCCTGCACCAGCCCGAGCCGCCACGCCTGCTCGGGCACGCCGAGCACGCGGCACTCGTGGTAGAAGCGGTGGAAGTCGTCGGCGAGCTGGATCGCGTAGGTCGGCACCGCCTGCGGGCCGCGACGTGCCGCCGCCTCCGCCACGACGTACGGGAACTCGGCGAGCTGCTTGATCAGCTCCTTCTCCTCGGGCGCCAGCTCGGCCGGCGGCTCGCCGCCGATCTCCGCGCCGTCGCCGGCCTCGCGGAAGAGGCCACAGGTGCGGGCGTGCACGTACTGCACGTAGTAGACCGGGTTCTTGCGCGACTTCTCGGTGGCCAGGTCGACATCGATCTCGAGCGTCTGGTCGGGGCCGCGCTCGACCAGGTACCAGCGCGCGGCGTCCACGCCGATCTCATCGAGCAGGTCGTCGAGGAAGACGACGTTGCCGGAACGCTTGCCCATGCGGGCCTTCTCGCCGCCGCGCAGCAGGTGGACGAGCTGGTAGATCAGCACCTCGGCGCGATCAGCGTCGCCGCCGATCATCGCGGCGATCGCCTTCAGCCGTGCGACGTAGCCATGGTGGTCGGCGCCCAGCACGTAGATCGCGCGGTCGAAGTCGCGCAGCTTGTGGTGCATGTACGCGACATCGGCGGCGAAGTAGGTCGGCTCGCCGTTCGAGCGCAGCACGACGCGATCCTTGTCGTCGCCGTGGGCGGTGGTGCGCACCCAGGTGGCGCCGTCCTCGACGAAGGTGTCGACGGCCTTCAAAGCCTCGGGGATCTCCTGCTCGATCACCGTCTGCTTCTGCCAGCTGTCGATGTGCACGCGGAAGCGCGCGAGGCTCAGCTCGATCGCCGTCAGCATGCGCTCCACCGGGTCGCCGTCGAGCTTCGCGAGGTCGTCGACGTACGCGCCGACGTAGCCGTCCTCGGGCGGCTGCTCGCCACGACGGCGCGCGTCGACCGACTGGCGGAAGCGATCCATCTGCCCGCCGGAGTCGTTGAAGTAGTACTCCTCGACCACGTCGTGGCCGGCGAAGCGCAGCAGCCGGGCAACCGCGTCGCCGTACGCGCCGTTGCGCGCCGAGCCGACGGTGAGCGGGCCGGTGGGGTTGGCCGAGACGAGCTCGACCTGGATGCGCTGCTGCGTGCCGGCGGCCGTGGCCGAGCCGGCGCCGAAGTCGCTGCCGGCAGCGCGAATCTCCGCGGCCGCCTCGGCGTACCAGGTCGTGCTCATGAACAGGTTGACGAAGCCGGGGCCGGCGATCTCGACGCGCTCCACGCCGGGGACGGCCGCCACCTTCTCGGCAATGCCAGCGGCCACCTCGCGCGGGTTGCGCTTCTCGCGGCCGGCCAGCTTCAGCGCGGCGTTCGTGGCGAAGTCGCCGTGCGCCGGGTCGTTGGGACGGGTCAGCTCGACCTCCGTACCGACCGCTGCAGCGAGCGCCGCTGCGAGGCGCTCCACGCTAGGCAACGGCACCCTCGCGCGGAGCGAACATCTCCTCGAGCTTCTCCATGTCCTGCCTTGATCCAGCTGCAACCATGATGTCTCCTTCTGCGAGCACGGCGTCCGAGCTCGGGGTGGTGTCGAGGCTACCGTCGCGGCGACGGATGGCGATGACGACCGCGCCGGTCACCGTGCGGATGCGCAGGTCGCGGATCGACTTGCCGACGGTGCCCGAGGACGCGATCACCTCGATCTCCTCGAAGCGGAAGTTCTCCTCGACCGACGTCACCGACTCGACGAAGGCAGCGACGTGCGGCTTGAGCATGACGTTGGCGATCGACCGGCCTGCCGCGGTGTACGGCTGGATGACGCGGTCGGCGCCGGCGAGCCTGAGCTTGGCGGCGGCATCCTCGGTCGAGGCGCGCGCGACGATCATCAGCTCGGGCCGCATCGCCCGGGCCGACAGCGTGATGTAGAGGTTGCCGACGTCCGAGTCGGACGACGCGACGAGACCGCGCGCCCGCTCGATCCCTGCCCGGCGCAGGTCGGCGTCATTGGTGCCGTCGCCGACGACGAGCGACTCGCCCAGCGCCTCGGCGCTCGCGATCGACGCCTCGAGGAACTCGATGACCACGTAGCTCTTGCCGTGCGCGCGGAACTCCGCCGCGACGCGCCGCCCCACGCGGCCGTAGCCGCAGATGATCGTATGGTCGCGCATCTGGTCGATCACTCGCCGCTTCCTCCGCTCCGTGTATGCGCCCGTCAGGATCCCGCGGGCGATCACCTCGACGATCGCGCCGGCGATGAACAGGAAGATTGCCACGCCCGCGAAGAGGAGGGCGGCGGTGAACAGCATCGCGGCCGTGCCGGCGGGCGGCGTGTCGAGGCCGGGGAGGGTGGTCGTGACGATCGAGCGGTAGAGCGCCTCCACCCAGCCCTCGTCCAGGATGAGGCGGAAGCCGACCGTGCCAGCGACCAGCACGGCGACGAACGTGACGATCGCTCGCCACAGGCGGCGGAAGGTGACGTGCGCGCTCTCCACGCCCGAAGTATCGCCTACGGCTTGACCGCGCTCCGCGCTTCCCAGGCGATCAGCAGCGCGAGCAGCCCAACCGCGGCGACATCGACGTGCGGCAGGACAAGGCCTTTGGGCACGCTGCTCGAATCCCAGAGCAGGAGCGCTCCCGCGGCAAGACCCGCACCGACGAGGGCTATCGTCAGCCAGCGGAGAGATCCCCCCATGCGCATCGCCGTCATCTCGGACATCCACGGTAACGCCCACGCGCTGGACGCGGTACTGGCGGCTATCGCCGAGGCCCGTCCGGACGCCCTCTGGTGCCTCGGCGACCTGGTCGGCTACGGGCCTCGTCCCAACCGCTGCACCCGCCTCACCGCCGCGCACGCCGACATCTGCCTCGCTGGCAATCACGACCTCGGGGTGCTCGGCACGATCGACATCGGTGAGTTCTCGCCCGACGCAGCGGCGAGCGCGCGCTGGACGCGCGCCGTGCTCGACCCGGAGGCGCGCGACTTCCTGACGTCGCTCGCTCCGGCACGCTCCACCACCCGGGCCGAGCTCGTGCACGCCTCACCGCGCGATCCGGTGTGGGAGTACGTCGTCACCGCCGCTGCCGCGCAGGCCGCGCTCGACGACACGAAGACGCCCATCGTGCTGGTCGGTCACAGCCACGTCGCGATGGCGGTCGTCCAGCCTGACGGCGGCAAGCTCACGGGCGGGCTCGCCCCGTACGGCAAGACGATCGACCTGGCAAAGGGCCGCTGGCTGCTCAACCCCGGGTCGGTGGGGCAGCCCCGTGACGGCGACGCGCGGGCGGCCTGGCTGCTGCTTGACTTCCGCGCCGGCAGCGCGACCTTCCAGCGCACCGACTACGACATCGCGGCGACCCAGCAGGAGATCCGCGAGCGCGGGCTGCCCCCGGGGCTGGCGACGCGGCTCGAACTGGGGGCGTAACCCGCGCGGCAGGGAGCCGCTCGCGCTCGACCACCTGGTGATCGCCGTCAGCGACTTTGCACGCGCCGACGACTTCTACGTCCGCGTGCTGGGCGCCGTGGTGCAGGAGCACGCGCCGGGCAGCGCTAGGCGCCGCCGGTGCCGGAGGCCTCGGCGTAGCCCGGGCCGTGGGCCGACAGCGACGAGCCCGATGTGATGCCTTCACGCGCGAGCGCCGCCTGAACGTCCTCGCGGGCCTTGAAGATCCGCCACTTGACGGTGGCGAGCGTCACCTCGAGCGCCTCGGCGATCTCGTTGTAGGACAGACCGACGATGTCGCGCAGCAGCAGCGCCAGCTTCAGATCGACCGGCAGCTGGGCAAGCGCGCGCCACATCGCATCCACCGTCTCCGCGCGCTCGATCGGCAGCTCGATTGCCTCCAGCTCGGGCGCCGCCTCCAGCTGCACCGCCTTGTGCGGTCGCCGCTCGATCGCGCGCAGCTCGTCCAGCACGCGGTTCTTCGTCACCTGGAACAGCCAGGTCGTGAACAGCGAGCGCCCGGCGTAGCTGCCGAGCGACTGGAAGACGCGGAGGAACACCTCCTGCGTCAGATCCTCGGCCAGCGAGCGGTCGCCGACGACGCGCAGCACGTAGTTGAAGACCGGTGTCTCGTACGCGCGGACGATCAGCGAGAAGGCGTGCTCGTCCCCAGCCTGGGCCTTGCGCAGGACTCCGGGATCAGGCTGCTCGAGCGCCACGAGGGGCCAAGCATAGCCCGCCTATTCGGCTCCGCCTAGCCCGTTTTCAGGAGCGTTGCGCCCGCAGTCGCGGCCGCGGGAACGCCGGTAGCGCCGGCCGAGCCGGACCGCCCGCTACGCGACGAGGCTGCGACCCGTCATCTCGGCCGGCTGCGGAAGCCCGAGCAGCGCCAGGATCGTCGGGGCGAGATCGCTTGCCTCGCCCCCGTCGAGCAGCCGGGCTCCGTCGACGGTGAGGATCAGCGGCACCGGGTTCGTCGTGTGCGCCGTGTGCGGGCTGACGCCGTCGTCCTCGAGCATCTTCTCGCTGTTGCCGTGGTCGGCCGTGATCAGGCAGACGCCGCCTGCCGCCGCCACCGCGTCCACGACCTGGCGCAGGCAGCCGTCAACCTTCTCGATCGCCTGCACGACGGCGGGAATCGAGCCGGTGTGCCCCACCATGTCGGGGTTCGCGAAGTTGACGACGCCGAAGCGGTAGCCGTCGCCGATCTCGGCCGAGAAGCGGTCGGCGACCTCCTGGGCCGACATCTCGGGCTTGAAGTCGTAGCTCGGCACGTCGCGGGGCGAGGCTGCCATGACCCGCTGCTCGCCCGGCCACGGCTCCTCGCGGCCGCCGTTGAAGAAGGAGGTGACGTGCGGGTACTTCTCGGTCTCGGCGGCGTGCAGCTGGCGCGCGCCCGCCCCGGCCAGCGTCTCGGCCAGCGTGTTCGGCACGTCCTGCTCACCGAAGGCGATCGGGCAGCCGAGCGCGTCGCTGTAGTGCGTCATCGTCGTCAGGTCGACGCCCAGCGCGAGCAGCTGCTCGGAGAGTTGGCGGCCGCGGTCGGGCCGGAAGTTGAAGAAGATCGCAGCGTCCCTGGCCGGGTCGAGGCGCGGGCGGCCGGCCAGCACGACCGGCTCGATGAACTCGTCGGTGAGACCGGCGGCGTAGCTCGCCTCGACCGCGCAGACCGGGCTCTCGAAGACGACGCCCTCACCACGCACGATGGCGCCGAGCGCCCTGTCGGTGCGCTCCCAGCGCTTGTCGCGATCCATGCCGTAGTAGCGCCCGACCACGGTGGCGATGCGGTCGGCGGGCAGCGTCGCCAGGTCGGCGACGGCGGCGCGTGGCGACACGTCCCGGCCGTCGGTGAACGCATGCAGCCAGGTGCGGTCGCCCATGCCTTCCCGCTCGCCCAGGGCGAGCAGCGCGCGCACGTGGTCGATGTGCGAGTGCACGCCGCCCTGCGAGACGAGACCGATCAGGTGCAGCGCACCGCCCCGCTCCCGTGCCCGGCGGAACGCCGCGACGAGCGCCTCGTTCGTGAACAGCGAGCTGTCCGCGACCGCCGTGTTCACGCGCATCAGATCCTGGTAGAGGATCCGGCCGGAGCCGATCGTCAGGTGGCCGACCTCGGAGTTGCCCATCTGCCCTGGCGGCAGGCCGACCGCAGGGCCGGACGCCTCGATCTGCGTATGCGGGTAGCGCGCCCACAGCTCGTCGAACCGTGGCGTGTCGGCCAGCAGCACGGCGTTGCCCGGGCTGGCAGGGGCGATGCCCCAGCCGTCCAGGATGACCAGCACGACGAGCGGGTGGGTCGGCAGCGCGGGCACTAGCCCTTTGTAGCGGCCGCGGCGCGGCCCGCCTCGACGATCGCGGCGAAGGAGTCGACCTCCAGGGCCGCGCCGCCCACGAGGGCGCCGTCGACGTCGGGCTGAGACAGCAGCACGAGCGCGTTCTCGGCCTTGACGGAGCCGCCGTAGAGGATCGGCACGTCGAGCACCGCGCGGATCAGCGCGTGCGCCTCCTGCGCCTGCTCTGGCGCTGCGGTACGCCCGGTGCCGATCGCCCAGATCGGCTCGTAGGCGATGACGAGCTGCGCGTGCGCTCCGACCGCGGCGGCGACCGCACCGACCTGACGCCGCAGCACCTCCTCGACCTGGCCACCGTCGCGCTCCGCCAGCGTCTCGCCCACGCAGGCGATGATGCGCAGACCCGCGGCCAGACCGGCCTCGACCCGCCGTGCCACCGTCTCGTCGGTCTCGCCGAAGAGCTGGCGCCGCTCCGAGTGGCCGACGATCGCTCCCGCGACCCCGACCTCCTTCAGCATTGCCGCCGAGACCTCACCCGTGAAGGCGCCCGTCTCGGCCCAGTGCACGCTCTGCGCGAGCACCTGGATGTCGCTCCCCGTCGTTCCCTCCAGCGCAGCGGCCAGCGAGACGTACGGCGGGCAGATCGCAACCTCGACACCGGCGGTGTCGACGGCTCCGGCCAGCGCGCGGGCGAACGACCCGGCCTCGCCGGGCCCCTTGAACAGCTTCCAGTTGCCGGCAATCAGCACGGTCACTCCTCCCCGCCCTCTCAGGCGCTCGGGATCGCGGCGACGCCCGGCAGGACGCGCCCTTCCAGCAGCTCCAGCGATGCGCCGCCGCCCGTGGAGACCCACGTGACGCGGTCGGCGAGGCCGGCCTCCTCGATCGCCCGCACCGAGTCGCCACCGCCGACGACGGTGAGGCCGTCGCAGTCGGCGACCGCGCGGGCCACGGCATTCGTGCCCTCGGCAAAGCGCGGCCACTCGAACACGCCCATCGGGCCGTTCCAGAACACGGTCTTGGCCGTGGCGATGTGGCGCGCAAACTCCTCGCGGCTCGCCGGCCCGATGTCCAGGCCCAGCCAGCCCTCCGGGATGGCGTCGACCGTGGCGACCCGCGCCTCGGCGTCCTCGGCGAACGAGGCAGCCGCGACGACGTCGCTCGGCAGCACCACGGGGAAGCTGAACGGGTTCTCGCCCCGGACGTCCTCGGCCATCTTGCCGCCGATCAGCACGGCATCGGCGCGGGCGCCGAGATGCTGCAGCACGGCCACCTTGTCGGCGACCTTCGAGCCGCCGCTGACAATCACGAAGGGCCGCTCGACCTCGCCGAGCAGCTTGCCCAGCTCGACCAGCTCACGCTCCAGCAGCAGCCCGGCGTAGGCCGGCAGCAGGTGCGCCACGGCCTCCGTGGACGAGTGCGCCCGGTGGGCCGAGCCGAAGGCGTCGTTGACGTACACGTCGGCGAGGGCGGCGAGCTCCGCGGCATAGCCCGCGTCGTTCTTCGTCTCGCCCGGGTGGAAGCGGGTGTTCTCGAGCACGACGACCCGCTCCGGGCCGACCGCGGTCGAGGCGCCCGTGCCGTCGCCGGCGAAGCCGACGGCGATGCCGAGCAGCTCGCCCAGCTTCGCCGCAACCGGCTGCAGCGAGAACGCCGCCTCCGGGCCGCTCTTGGGGCGGCCGAGATGCGAGCAGACGAGCACCTGCGCCACCCCCGCCTCCAGCAGCAGCCGGAGGGTGGGGAGCGAGGCGCGGATGCGGGTGTCGTCGGCGACGCGGGTGCCGTCGAGCGGGACGTTGAGGTCGGCGCGCACGAGGACGCGCTTGCCAGCGACCTCGGCGGTGCGAACGGAGCGGGCGGTCACAGGCGTCGGCTCAGATCAGCTTCGGCACGAGATCGACGAGGCGGCACGAGTAGCCCCACTCGTTGTCGTACCAGCTGAAGACCTTGATCGTGTTCCCCTGCACCATCGTCAGGCCGCTGTCGAAGACCGACGAGTAGGCCGAGTGGATGATGTCCGACGAGACGATCGGATCCGACGTGTACTGCAGGTAGCCCTTGAGCGGCGCCGTCGCAGCGGCGGCCTTGAAGGCGGCGTTGACGGCAGCAGCGTCGGCCGGGGCCTTCTTGACGGTGACGACGAAGTCGACGACCGAGCCGGTCGGCACGGGCGCGCGCATCGCGACGCCGTCGATCTTGCCCTTCAGCTTCGGCAGCACCAGGCCGATCGCGCGGGCAGCGCCGGTCGAGGTCGGAATCAGGTTGATCGCGGCGGCACGGGCGCGACGCAGGTCCTCGTGCGGCAGGTCGAGGATCTTCTGGTCGTTCGTGTACGCGTGCACCGTCGTCATGAAGCCCGACTCGATGCCGTAGAGGTCGTCGAGCACCTTGGCGATCGGGGCCAGACAGTTCGTCGTGCACGAGGCGTTCGAGATGATGTGGTGCTTCTTCTTGTCGTAGTCCTTGTCGTTCACGCCGAGCACGAGCGTGACGTCCGGATTCGTCGCCGGGGCCGAGATGATGACCTTCTTGGCGCCGCCGGCGAGGTGCAGGGCAGCGGCCTCGCGCTTCGTGAAGAAGCCGGTGGACTCGATCACGACGTCGACGCCGAGCTCACCCCAGGGGAGGTTCGCGGGATCGCGCTCCGCCAGCACCTGGATCTCGCGGCTGCCGACCTTGATGCCCTTCTTGGTGACCGAGACCTTCTCGCCGAGCCGACCGGCGACGGAGTCGTACTGCAGGAGGTGCGCCATCGCGTGGGCGTCGCCCAGGTCGTTGACCGCGACGATCTCGAACTTTGCATTCCGCTCGAGGTGAGCGCGGTAGAAGTTGCGCCCGATGCGGCCGAAGCCGTTGATGCCTACGCGAAGAGCCATATCTCCCAGTTCTCCCCTGATGTCGATGTCCTGACGATCTTAGTCGGGGCTGCTGCTGGAGCTCGCCGAACCATCGCCGAGCCCCGCCGCCTCGACCACGCGGGCCAGGCGCCGATGCACCGTCGCCTTGGTCGCCGGCGGGCGGCAGCGCTCGCCCAGCTCGGTCAGCGAGGCGTACGGGTAGCGCAGCCGGAGCCGCGCCAGCTCGTGCACGTCGTCGGGCAGCGAGTCGAGGCGACCGGCCTGCTCGAGCGACCGGATTGCCGCGAGCTGGACGCCTGCCGCCTTGCTCGCGCGCACGAGGTTGGCGTGGTCGGCGTTGGCAAGCCGGTTCGCGTCGCTGCGGGCGGCCGAGATGACCGCGCGCTCGTCCAGCAAGAGCGCCGCGTCGGAGGCGCCGGCCAGTGCCAGCGCATCGGCGATCGTCTCGACGGCCTTGGCGTAGGCGATCGCGTGGCGGCCGCGGTCGTGCACGCGCAGCTCGACGTCCTCGCGGGCGGCCAGGTCGGCGATCGCCTGGGCGCCGTCGACGCTCGCGGTGCGGATCTCCAGGTGGGCCGCCCGCGGTCCGGTCACCGAGCCGGCGCCGAGGATCGCGCCGCGCAGGTAGGCGCCGCGACAGCAGCGCTTCTCGACGACACGGCGCGGCGGCCGGTCAAGCGGCGCGTGCTGGCGCGAGAGCACGCCGGCCCGGAACAGCACCTCGTAGGCGTTCTCGTCGCCGCGCACGTGCAGCTGGTAGCGGGTCGCCTGGTCGAAGGCGTGGCGGCGGTAGGTGCGGATCTCGCTGGCCACCTGGAAGCCGCGCAGCAGCGTGTAGGCGCGCCGCGCGATGCCGTTCGAGGTGAGGTCGAGATGCAGGTCGAGCTCGCCGCGCCCGCGCAGGTGGACGCTGCCCGCCGTGTGGAAGAGCGCCGACAGCTCGGCCAGGCGGTCGCACTCGCGCTTCGGCTCGATCGCCGCCAGCTCGGCCCGGACATCCTCGGAGAGGCTCATGCCGCACCGCTCACAGACGGACGCCTTCCAGCGCCAGCAGCCGCCGCTTGGTGGCGGTGCCGTCCGCGCCGTAGCCGCCGATGCCGCCGGCCGCGACGACCCGGTGGCAGGGCAGGATCAGCCCGATCTGGTTCTGGGAGCAGAAGGCCCCGGCGGCGCGCGGCGCGCGTGGCGCTCCGGCCAGCGCACTCAGCTCGCCGTAGGAGACGGTCTCGCCCCACGGGACGCGGCGCAGCGCCGCCGCGATCGCCCGCTGCAGCGGCGTGCACCAGTCCAGCACCAGCTCGACATCGTCGTAGGCGACGCGCTCGCCGGCCAGGTGTGCCTGGAAGCGCTCGACCAGCGGATGGCTCCCCTGCGGCTCGAGGCCGCTGCCCGGGTGCGGGCGCTGGTGCGCGAGCACCGCGCTGTCGACGAGCCGCAGCTCCCCCACACCCCAGCCGTCGGCCTCGTAGCGGACGATCTCCATCGCTGCTCCGCTGCGCATCGTGACCATTGTCGCAGGGTGCGCCGTGCAGCGAGGCGACCGCCGCCCGACCGCGCACCGCCCAACCGCCCAACCGCGCACCGCGCCGGGCACGCGGCGCTACGCTCGAAGCATGACCTCCGGCTTCAGCGCCGCCCGTCCGCCCGCGCCCCGCAACGAGCCGGTGCTCGGCTACCTGCCCGGCT
>CANNRA010000039.1 GCA_947507735.1 Actinomycetota bacterium | reverse complement strand
TGCTGCTGCGTGGCATGCCGATCGGTGCCGCACGTCGGTACGTCGGTACGCTGGGCGTGTGGCGAAGCCCTCGGTCCAGTACGCGTGCTCCGAGTGCGGCACGACCACCCTGCGCTGGCTGGGCAAGTGCCCGGCCTGCGGCACCTTTGGCACGCTGATCGAGGAGATTCGCGCCGGCACGGGCAGCAGCGCGAGCGGCGCCGGCAACGGGCGCGGCTCCGGCGGCGTCGCGAAGGCCCGCGCCCCCCAGCGGATGTCCGACGTCAGCGCCGAGGACGCCGAGCGCATTCCCACCGGCGTCGCCGAGCTCGACCGCGTGCTTGGCGGCGGGCTCGTGCCTGCGTCGCTCGTGCTGGTCGGCGGCGAGCCCGGCGTCGGCAAGTCCACGCTGCTGCTGTCGGCGCTCGGTGCAATCGCGCGCAGCGGTCGACGGGCCCTGCTCGTTACCGGCGAGGAGTCGCTCGCCCAGGTGAAGCTGCGTGCCGACCGGCTCGGCGGCTGCGAGGGCGTCGAGCTGCTGGCCGAGACCGATCTCGACGTGATCGAGCAGACGCTGGAGCTGGAGAAGCCGGCCGTCTGCGTCATCGACTCGATCCAGACGCTCTACGCGCCCGACCTCGGCTCGGCGCCCGGCTCGGTCGCGCAGGTGCGCGAGGCTGCGGCGCGCCTGCTGCGTGTCGGCAAGGAGAACGGCATCGCGCTCTTCCTCGTCGGCCACGTCACGAAGGACGGGGCAGTGGCCGGGCCGCGCGTGCTCGAGCACCTGGTGGACTGCGTGCTGCAGTTCGAAGGCGATCGCTACCGCGAGCACCGCATCCTGCGCGCCGCCAAGAACCGTTTCGGCTCGACCAACGAGCTCGGCGTCTTCGAGATGACCGGCGACGGCCTGGTCGGCGTGCCCGATCCGTCCGAGGTGTTCGGGCGCTCGGCGGGCGGAGAGGTGGGGGCGGCGGTTGCCTGCGCCCTTGAGGGCACACGGCCGATCCTGCTCGAGATCCAGGCGCTCGTCTCGCCCACCGACCTGGCGATGCCGCGCCGCGTCGGCACCGGCGTCGATCCGAAGCGCCTGGCGATGATCGTCGCGGTGCTGGTGCGCCACGCCCGCATCCCGCTCGGCACCGCCGACGTCTTCGTGAACGTGGCCGGTGGCGTCCGCATCGATGAGCCGGGCGCCGACCTCGCGATTGCCCTGGCGATCGTCTCGGCGGCACGCGGCACGCCTGTCCGTGACGGACACGTTGCCTTCGGCGAGATCGGCCTCACCGGCCGGCTGCGCCCCGCCACCCAGGTCGAGCGACGCCTCGACGAGTGCGGCAAGCTGGGCCTGAAGGCCGTCGTTGCTCCGGCCGGAACGCCTGCTCGCGCCGGCCTGCGCGTGCTCGAGGCCGAGTCGATCCGGGATGCGCTGACCGCCGGTCTCGAGCCTCGCTCGCGCGACGAGTAAGGGGCCTCGCGGCAGCTCTTCGGGGCGTGCAGAGGGGTGGTCTTCCGGCCTCCCGCTACAGTTGACGGTCGGTTCCGATGCCGTTCGAGCGCGAAGTTGGCGTCTTTCGACGGGTCCGGTTACGATTCCTTTCCCGCTGATGATGTTTTGTTGCTCATCGGCGGTTTCAATTGCGGCAGTCGTAGTGCTCGAAGCGACATTGGAGGATCGGCGTGTACAAGGTCGGCGACAAGGTGGTCTATCCCCATCACGGAGCCGGGACGATCGTCTCTCGGGAGAACCGCACGGTTCTTGGCGAAGAGCGTGAGTACCTGATGATCCGGATCCTCCACAACGACATGACGGTCACCGTCCCTGTCGACAGCGCGGAGAAGGTCGGTCTGCGCGGCGTCATCGACGAGGAGACCGTGCTGCTCGTGGTGAAGGCCCTGACGGGCGGTGGCACCGTGATGCCGAAGAACTGGAACCGTCGCTTCAAGCACAACCGCGACAAGATGAAGACGGGCGACATCTTCGAGCTGGCCGAGGTCGTCCGCAATCTCTCGCTGCGCGACCACGAGAAGGGCCTCTCCACCGGCGAGAAGCAGATGTTCGTGAAGGCGAAGAAGATCCTCGCCTCCGAGCTCATGTACGCGAAGGGCATGGAAGAGGACGAGACGGCCGCCTGGCTGGACGAGGTGCTCTCCGGTGTCGGCGCGAAGAAGAAGGCCGTCAAGGCGAAGGCCGAGACTGTCGCTGCCGCAGCCAACGCCTAGCCCGATTCCGGTCTTCGTTTGAGCACCTGGGTCGTTCTCGCCGCTGCAGGTCGTGGCGAGCGTCTCGGCGCCGATCTGCCGAAGGCCTTCGTGCCCTTCGGCGGGCGGGTGCTGCTCGCCGAGAGCATGGCGCGGCTCGATGCGTGCCCGTGGGTCGATGGCATCGTCGTCACGACCCCGCCCGAGTGGGATGAGCCGGCGATCCTGCTGGCCGAGCAGCTCGGCTGCGACAAGGTCTCCGCGGCCATCGTCGGCGGGGCGACGCGCTCGGAGTCGGTGGCGCTGGCCGTCGCCGAGATCCCCGAGGACGCCATGGTGATCATGGTGCACGATGCCGCGCGGCCCCTGCTCCCCGCCGACCTGGTCGAGCGGCTGCTCCAGGCGCTGCTCGCCGGCTACGACGGCGCTGTTCCCGGTCTGCCCATCACCGACACCGTCAAGCGCTGGCGCGACGGCGTGATCGTCGAGACGCCGGTGCGCGCCGAGCTGGTGGCGGTGCAGACGCCCCAGGCCTTTGCCGCTGACGTGTTGCGGCGCGCTCTGCGCGACGGCGACCTCGCCGCCGCCACCGACGATGCCTCGCTCGTCGAGGCTGCCGGTGGCCGCGTCACCGTCGTGCCCGGCGACGCCCGGCTGCTCAAGATCACCGGCCCCGAGGACGTCGAGCGCGGTCTTGCGCTGCTGGCGGCCGGGGCCTAGGGCGAGGCCGGAAGCGCCGCCGTGATCGTCGATTACCACATGCACCTGCGCGGCTCGGTGGAGTCGGGGCCGGAGCCGCTCGTCCACACCCTCGACGCGATCGAGCGCTTTCTCGAGGTGGCGGCCGCCCGCGGCGTTGACGAGATCGGCTTCACCGAGCACGACTACTACTTCCGCCAGACCCGCGAGGTGTGGCGCACCCCGTACCAGCTCGAGCGCTGCCTCTTCGACATCGAGGAGTACGTCGGGGCAGTGGTCGCGGCGAAAGAGCGCGGGCTGCCGGTGAAGCTCGGCCTCGAGGTCGACTGGTGGCCCGGCGGCAACGAGCGCCTGCACGAGCTGCTGGCGCCCTACCCGTGGGACTTCCTGCTCGGCTCGGTGCACTGGGCCCACGACCTGGAGATCGACTTCCAGCCCGGCCTCTGGGCGGTGCGGACGCGTGACGAGGTGTGGCGCGCCTACGGCGACTCCGTGGCGGCGCTCGCCCGCAGCGGCACCATCGACGTCCTCGCGCACCCCGACCTGGCGAAGGTGTTCGGCTGGCTGCCGTCGCCCGAGACGCTGGCCGAGGTGGAGCAGCAGATTGTCGAGGCGGCGGCCGAGGGCGGCGTGGCGATCGAGATCTCGACGGGCGGGCTGCGCAAGCCGGTCGGCGAGCTGTACCCGTCGCCCGCGCTGTTGCGCGGCTTCCACGAGCGAGGCGTGCCCCTGACGCTCGCCTCCGACGCACACGTGCCCGAGAACGTGGGCAAGGACTTTGACGGCGCGCTCGCCTTCGCGCGCTCCGTCGGCTACGACACCGTGACCGTGTTCGACGGCCGCCAGGCGCGGCAGGAGCCACTGGGATGAGCGACGACCTTCGTATCGGCACTGGCTTCGACGCGCACGCGCTGGAGCGCGGCGTGCCGCTGATCCTTGGCGGCGTGCACATCGAGCACGAGCTTGGCCTCGCCGGGCACTCCGACGGCGACGTGATAGCACACACCTTGACCGATGCCATTCTTGGCGCGGCGAACTGCGGCGACATTGGCTCGCTGTTTCCCAACACGCCGGAGTGGAAGGGCGCGGACTCGCTGGCGCTGCTCGCCCGCGCCTACGAGGTTGCGCAGGAGGCCGGCTGGCAGCTCGTCAATGCTGACTGCGTTCTGATCGGGCAGGAGCCGAAGATCGCCCGCTACCGCGACGAGATGGGCGTGCGCCTGGCCGGAGCGATGGGCGTCGAGGTGGGCCGCGTGACGGTGCGCGCCACGACGACCGACTTCCTGGGCTTCCCGGGCCGCGGCGAGGGTCTCGCCGCGCAGGCCGTGGCGCTGCTGCGCCGCCGCTCGGCCTAGAGCAGCTTCTCGAGCGCTGGCTGTCGCTCGCGTGCGCGCTGCACCAGCGCCACGCCGGCCGCGGCGATCGTCATCCCGAGCGCCATTCCGGCGGTCACCGTCTCGCCGAACCACGGCCAGGCGATCAGCGCCGTCGAGGCCGGCACGAGATAGAAGAGGCTCGCCACGCGCGCCGCGTCCATGCGGCGGATCAGCCACATCAGGCCGACGTACGCGCCCACTGAGAGCACTCCCGACATCCAGGCGAGCGCTGCGCCAAGCTGCCACGTCCAGGTGACGTGCATCGGCTCGAAGGCGAGTGCGAGCATGAAGGCGACTGCCGCCCCGGCGCCGTACTGCACCGCCATGCCGGCCCGCAGGTCGACGGTGGGCAGGAAGCGCCGCTGGTAGAGCGTGCCGGCCGTGATGCCGAGCAGCGCGATAAAGGCGAGGAGCAGACCGACATCGGTGCCCGCATCGAAGTGCACCTTCCGCTCGACGACGAGGGCGACGCCGCCGAGCCCGAGCAGCAGGCCGAGCCACTGGCGCCCGTTGACGCGCTCCTTCAGCAGCGGCCCGACGACGCAGGCGGTAAGCAGCGGCTGCAGCCCGGTGACGAGCGCGGTCACGCCCGCGGCGAGCTGGTGGTCGATCGCGGCGAAGACGCCGCAGACGTACGTCGCCTGCAGCAGCAGCCCGACGACGATGCAATGCAGCGCCTCACGCCGGGTCGGTCGGCGGGCGCCTGCGACCACCGAGATGGCGACGAGCACCACTGCGGCGATCACGAAGCGCAGCGTCACGAGCGTCATCGGGTCGGCGTAGCGGACGCCCTCGCGCGCGACCACGAAGCCGGTCGACCAGAGCACGACGAAGAAGGCGGGGGCGAGCACGGAGAGGCGGCTGCCCGGGGTCACCGCGCCAGCGTAGCCGTGTGCTGTCGTCGGCAGGGTGCCGGGTTGGCCCGGCGGTCCCGCTCTGGTATCGATCACTGGCATGAGCGACCACGCTGTCCTTCCGTTGCCCGCCCCGGCCCGCCTCCAGGTGGAGCGCCTGACGCAGGAGGCGTACGCACCGTTCGGCTGGGTGATCGGCGATCCGCCGGCGGGAGGCGTCATCGAGGGGCCGAGCGCGCTGTTCTTCCACGCCCACGACTTCGGCGTCGGCGCGGGGGGCGAGGTCGAGCTCGTGTGGGCGACCTATCGCGGGCAGAAGCCGATCGCCGAGAAGATCGAGATGCACCGCCTCACCGAGCAGGCGCTGATCCCGGTGGGGGCCGCGCCGATGCTGCACATCGTTGCGCCGCCCAACGCCGATCCGCTCGCGCCCGGCATCCTGCCCGACTTCTCGCAGGCGCGTGCCTTCCTGCTCGATGGGAGCCGTGGCATCTGCATGCGTCGGGGCACGTGGCACATGCACTTCGGCATCGTCGAGGCGGCGACCTACATGATCATCACCCGGCGCTCGACCACCGACGATCTGTCGGCGGCCATCCAGACCGGGAGCGAGCCGGCCGAGACGGTGATCTACAAGACGACGCCGATCCTGCTCGATCTGAGCGGGCTCGACCTCTAGGCGCGCGGAGGGGCGCCGCCCGGGCGCGCTACTCCGGCAGCGAGACGATGCCGTCGCAGACGCGAACCAGCGCATCCTTCTCGAGCGCGGCCACCGCCTCGGCATCGAGCTCGGCCAGCGCTCGCGGCTGCTCGGCGACGAGACGCAATGCCGCCGACCGCCGCTGCCGGAACGAGCCCTCGAACCTCGACTGCTTGCGCGCCGGCTCGTAGCGCTGGCCGCGCGAGGGGCACCCCTGGGCGAGCGGGCAGAGCTCGCAGCGCGGCACCCGCGCCAGGCACACCGTCGCGCCGAGATCCATCAGCGCCTGGCCGCACGCCGAGCCGAAGCGGTGTCCGCTGCGCTCCTGGATGCGCTCGACGTTGACGTCGATCGGCAGCACGTCCTCGCCGAGGGCGAAGTTCCGCACCGCCGCCGCGGTGTACGGCCCGACGCCGGGCAGGTCGGTGAGGTCGGCGGGCCAGCCGTCCGCGGCGATCTGCTGGGCGGCCCGGTGCAGCGAGAGGCCGCGGCGGTTGTAGCCAAGCCCCTGCCAGGCGCGGATCACATCGGCGGGGGAGGCTGCGGCGAGGTCAGCCGGCGTCGGCCAGCGCTCGAGCCAGGCGATCCAGCGCGGGACGACGCGGTCGACCTGCGTCTGCTGGAGCATGACCTCGCTGACGAGGATCGCGTACGGGTCGCGGGTATGCCGCCACGGCAGGTCGCGGGCGGTGCGGCCGTACCAGTCGAGGAGCAGGCCGTCCATGGCGGGCAGCGTAGAGCGATACCCGCCAGGGACGGCCGTCAGGGGGTGCTCAGGACGCGCGGTTGGTCGCGATGTCCCAGCCCTTCGACACGGGTGTCTGGGCCTTTCCGGCCCGGTCGCGCGGGGTGTAGATGGTCTTGAGCGCCGAGTAGACGAACTCGACGTTCTCGGTGGGGCTGGCGTCGCTTCCCGCGGTGACGGCCAGCTCGATCTTGGCGACCTGCAGGTTCGTGAACTCGTAGCGAAGGATCTCCCCGGGTGTTGATTCTCCCGTGTTCCGGCTGAGCATCAGCTTCCCGGTCGTCCTGATCGTCGTTCCGGCGCAGAGGGCGCCGAACAGCCCGGGCGAGCTGCTGTCGACGTACTTCGTGATGGAGAGGGCTCCGAACTGCGTCTTACTAGCGCCGCCGCCCGGGCGGGCGCCAGGAGTGAGGGCTTGCTCTGCACCCCAGCTGAATGCCAGGACCTCGATCTCGCGCTCGTGCCCGCGCGTGACGGATTCCCCGCTGAGCGGCCCGCTTGGCCCGGGGTCAAGCTGCAGGAAGATGCTCAATGCCATGGTGTCCCCTCGTTGGTGAGAGTGAAGGTGAAGTGGGCCGTGCCGTCGCCGCCGAGCCCGCTCGGGCTGCTGCGCGCGACGTAGTGGCCGCGTGCCCCGGCGAAGGCGCCCGTCCCGCCGGTAATGACGAAGAGGCCCTGCTCCTGGACGAGGTGGCCCATGCCGGTGAGCTGCCCGCCGTCGAGCATGAAGAGGTGCTGCTCGACCGTCGACTGCCCGGCAACGTGCGGGGCGTTGATGACCGTCGCGACGGCCGTGAATGCGCCACCGCCATGGCTTCCGGGTGCGATTACCCCGTGCATGGTCACCTGGTCGTCGGGGCGGGCGAGCTGGCCGCGGCCGCGGCCGTGCGCCTTTGCCGCCAGCTCGGTGACGCTGAGCTTGATCGTCCGTTCACCCGGGCTGCGGCGGCCCGCTGCTGCGCTGCCTGCGACGCCGAGCCCTGCGGCTCCCGCCACGAGACCGACAGCGGCTCTGAGCATCCCGCGTCTGCTGTTCGTGCTGCTTTCCATGTCGTCGCTCCTCACGGACAGGTGTGCTTGATCTCGATGTTCTTGACGAGGTCGATCGAGTCGACCCAGGCCTCGTCGATTCCTTCGCCGCCACGGATCGTGTCCTTGACGCCGTTGCAGGCCTTGATCGTGTCGTTGCCCGCACCGCCTTCGATCACCGTCGGTGCGCGGCTCGCAGCGAGCTTGTCGTCCCCGCTGCCGCCCGCGATCGCCCCGCCGAGGTCGCCGGCGGTGATCGTGTCGTCGCCGCCGAGACCGCAGATCGTGATCGGGATGAGCAGCGAGGTCGTCAGGACATCGTTGCCGCTCGACCCGTAGAGGTTGCAGACGAGCGTCGGGCGGACGTGCCCGGCAGGGATGAACGTGGTCACGGGAGGTGCGGATGGTGTGGCGGTGCAGCCTCCGGCAATCGCTGCCTGAACGGCGGTGTACGCCTGCCGGTGGGTGCCATCGACCTCCTCGAGGCCGGACTGCCAGCCGCCGCCGCCGTCGCCCGAGCCCAGGTCGCGCTCGTCGATCAGGTGGAAGATGAGGACGTCGGAGATGTCGGGGTCGCAGGCGAAGTGCTTCGCGATGGCAGCGCTGTAGTACGTCGCCTGGGTCGCCTGGTCGGGGACGGTGCTGCTCGTCTCGGTGCCCGAGTAGCGGGAGTCTCCGGTCATCTCGACCTGGTACCCGTACTCGTCCACGACCAGCTTCAGGCCGCTGGCAAACGTTGGCTGTCCTGTCCCGGTGAAGGCGCTCGCAACCGCAGCCTTGACCCGGTCGAGCGTCGCGATTCCATAGAACGTCCTGGTGCCCTGGTAGCTGGCGTTCGGATTGTCGGGGGCCTGGGTGACCTTGATCGACCGATCCTGTGGCGGATACGGGTGGACGGCGATCGCGTCGAACAGCGGGCTCGTCCGGCCGCTCGCCTTGTACGCAACCCCGATGTCGGTGAGCAGCGTGATCGGCGGGGTGGATGCGGCGCTCGGCGAGCGGGCGGAGAGGCCGAGGCCGATGACGGTCGCAGCGGGTGAGGCCTGCTTGATCGCGTCGTAGCAGGCGGCAAGGGTTGCCTCGATCGTCGCGGCCCGGTTCGTCTTCGGCCAGAAGGTCGCCAGGTTCGGCTCGTTCAGGACGATGAAGCGCGTGATCTTGCCGCGGTAGCGCGCCGCGACGCGGCCCACCCAGCTGCAGAACGCATCCGGGTCGGGCGCGACTTTCAGGCCGTCGCTACCAATGACGAGCTTCGACGGGTCGGGGTACACCGACAGCACTGCCTCGATGCCGGCGGGCTTGCGCGCGAGCGCGCGGTCGAGAAACGGGAACTCCTTGCTCTCGTTGCCTGGATCCCAGATCGCCGTCCAGCGATTGACCGTCATCCCGATCTCGGCGAGATCGCGGTACACGCTCGTGCCACCGTCGTCCGCGAACTTCGAGGCGTCCTCGGCCACGCCGTAGCGCGGTCCGGCGCCGCTACTGGCACCGCCGGCCACCGTTGCGAGCGCGAGGGCTGCTGTGATGACCGCTGTGATGACCGCGGCGGAGCCGGTTGCCGCCAGCAGCGGCGCGAGGTTCCGTCTTTTCATGGTGTCCAGGCTACGGCAGGTGCTGCGATGGGCCTATCCCCTTGATGGGTGCTTTGGGTTCGCAGATGGCTTGGGTTTGCCGACGTCACGAGCACGGCGTCGATCTGCTCCGCGCCGATCAGCTCCACCAGCCAGTCGGCGGTGTGGAGGAGCCTCATTGCCCCATGCAAGCAGCAGCCCTAGACGGAGGCGACGATCGTGATCCCGCCGCGCGGCTTCTGCCGCAGCGAGACGTGCACGCGCTCGGGCGCAAGCTCCAGCGCGGCGGCCGCGTCAGCGCGGATCTTCACCGCGAGGGCCTCGCAGAAGTGGCCCTCCTGGCGGAACTGCATGAAGTAGAGCTTGACGGACTTCGACTCGAGGCAGAGCGCCGCCGGCTCGTAGTCGATCGTCACGACGTAAATGTCGGGCTGGCCCGTGATCGGGCACGTCGAGGTCACCTCGTCGCTCGTCATCTCGACGCGCGTGACGCCGGGATTCGGGAACGTCTCGAGCCCGGCGAAGTGGCCGGAGCCGGCATGGCCAAGGGCGACGAACTCCTGCGAGGGGTCGGTCATGGCGACTACTCTAGGCGATCGTGTCCGGGCATCGCGTCTACCTCGCAGGGCCGCCGTTCGCGGAGGAGTATCGCCGCCGCGCCAGCACGCTCGTGCTCGCCGCAGGGTGGGAGCCGCTCGACCCGATGCGCCGCGACTTCCGCGGCAACACCGAGGGCCACGAGGCCGAGATCGTGCTGGGCGACCTCGCCGACATCGACTCCTGCGCAGCCGTTCTCGCCGACTTCACCCGCCCGGACGAGGGCACGTCGATGGAGGCGTGGTACGCGCACTCGCAGGGCATCCCGGTGGTCGCGTACACCGGCGGCCAGTGGGCGCACCCGTGGACGGTCTACGTGAGCGCTTCGGTGCACAAGGCGCTCGAGGACGCGGTCGCCGCGCTGGCTGCAGCGCTCGGTGGCGTGCCCGCATGACGTCACCTGCCACCTCTCGCCCGCGCGTGTATCTCTCGCGCCGCCTGCTGCCTCCGGTGATGGCCGCGCTCGAGGCCAGCTTCGATCTCGCCTTCCACGACGGCGACGACCCGCCCGCGCGTGCCGAGGTCCTCGCGGGCGTGCGTGGCGTCGCGGGGTTTCTGGCGATGATCGTCGACCGTGTCGATGACGAGCTGCTCGCTGCAGCCGGGCCGCAGCTGCGGGTTGTCGCGAACTTCGCGGTGGGTTACGACAACCTCGACGTGCCGGGGCTCACGGCGCGCGGCGTCGTTGCCGCGAACACGCCGGGCGTCATCGCCGACGCCACGGCCGAGCTCACGCTCGGGATGATGCTGGCGCTGGGCCGCCGCATCGCCGAGGGTGATCGCGCCCTGCGCACCGGGGAGCCGTGGCGCTGGTCGCCGGCGTTCATGCTCGGCTGGGGCCTCACGGGACGCAGGCTCGGCATCGTCGGGCTGGGAGAGATCGGCGGGCGCGTCGCCCGGCTCGCCACGGCGCACGGGATGGAGGTCGTCCACGCGTCCCGCAGCGAACGGCCGGACGTCCCCTACGCGCGCCTGCCGCTCGACGAGCTGCTCGCCACCTGCGACATCGTCAGCCTGCACTGCCCGCTCTCGGCCGAGACGCGCCACCTGATCGGCCCCCGCGAGCTGCGCCTGATGCCGCCGCACGCCTCGCTCGTCAACACCTCCCGCGGCCCGGTGGTGGACGAGGCCGCGCTGGTGGCAGCGCTGCGCGAGGGCGTGATCGCCGGCGCCGCCCTCGACGTCTTCGAGGAGGAGCCCAGGGTGCAGCCCGGGCTGCTCTCGCTGGAGAACGTCGTGCTCGTGCCGCACCTCGGCAGCGCGACTGTTGCGGTGCGCGAGGCGATGGGTCTGAGCTGTGTCGCCGCCCTGCGCGCGGTGCTGCTCGGGCAGCGCCTGCCGGCGAACGCGCTCAATGCGCCGCCGCTCCGGTCGACTACCTGAGCAAGCAACCCCGCCATGCCGCGGCCGAACGTTTGAGATTCGACTGTTGCTCGGCGAGTCCTCCAAAACGTTTGCGATGTGTTAGGGGGGTCCGCTAGCGTATGCAACTCCCGACGACAGAGAGTGCCTTGGTAGGGCGCTCATCCTTCCCCGAAGGGGTCCCCTTTATGCGTACCAAGTGGAGCCTAATCCTCGTTGCCGCATTTGTGATCACGTTCGCGAGCTTCGCGACGTCGACGGCGTCTGCCGCGATGGCCGCAGGCAAGGAGCGCGTTCAGCGCAAGAAGGCATCGCTCGCGGCCGACGCGGCCGCCTACGCGCACCAGTTTGTCGGTCTTCGCTACCGCTACGGCGGGACGTCGCCGCGCACGGGCTTCGACTGCTCGGGCTTCGTGATGTACGTCTACGGCAAGCTGGGCATCGCTCTGCCACACAACGCTGCTGCGCAGTTCCGCCACGGGCTGAGCGTGCCGCGCTCGGCGCTGCGCCCCGGTGACCTCGTCTTCTTCAGTGGTCTCGGCCATGTCGGCATCTACCTCGGCCGCGGCCGGTTCATTCACTCGCCGCGCACCGGTGAGAGCGTCCGCATCGACAACCTGTCGGGCGGCTGGGCGAGGGCGTTTGACGGCGCCCGCAGGGTCGTCGCGTAGCTCTTTAGCGAAAGTACTTGCGCTCGTGGCGGTAGTTACTGCTACGGTGCTGAAAGTAACTGTTCTCGGAGAACGTGTGCCGTAGGGGTTTGTCTTTCCTTCCTCACCGTTTTCGCAAGTGGTGTGAGGAGGTGTTTCAACCTATGGCTGACGGAATTGTGAAGTGGTTCAACGACGCGAAGGGGTTCGGTTTCATTACCCCCGACGGCGGCGGAGCCGATGTCTTCGTGCATCACAGCGGCATCAGCGGCAACGGCTTCAAGAGCCTTGCCGAGGGCGCCAAGGTCTCGTTCGACGTGACCCAGGGCCCCAAGGGCGACCAGGCGTCGAACGTCGTTCTTCGCGGGTAACGCGGGGTTCGATTGACGTTGTGAACGGCCGTCCTTCGGGGCGGCCGTTCCGCTTTCCGGGGCTGGACGCGAGGCTGATTGCGCCCAGCGTGGCGAAGGAGCGGCGCGAGCGGTGTAGATTCCCGCGCATGCCTCTTCACCCGCAAGCAGCCGCCTTCCTCGAGTACGTCGCCTCGCTCAACCCGCCCCGCTTCGAGGACATGACGCCCGCCGAGGCGCGCGCGTTCGCCGATATCGGCTGGGCCGCGCCCGCTTCCGGCGTCACCGATATCGAGGACATCGAGATCCCCGGCCCGCTCGGCCCGCTGCGCCTGCGCATCCACCGGCCGAAGGGCGCAACCGGGCCGCTGCCGGTGCTCGTCTTCTTCCATGGCGGTGGCTGGGTCGTCTGCTCGTTCGAGACGCACGACTACGTGTGTGAGGAGCTGGCCGTGAAGACCCCGGCGATTGTCGTCTCGGTGGACTACCGCCTCTCGCCGGAGTCGCAGTTCCCCGGCCCCGTGGATGAGTGCTACGCGGCCACCGTCTGGGCGAGCGACAACGCCGAGCGTCTCGGCGCGCAGCCCGGGCCTGTTGCGGTCGGCGGCGACAGCGCCGGCGGGCAGCTCGCTGCCGCGGTCGCTCTCCGCGCGCGCGACAACGACCTGCCGATCGCGCTGCAGGCGCTGATCTACCCGGTCACCGACGCCGCGATGGACACCGCCTCCTACAGCGAGTTCGCCGAGGGCTTTGGCCTGACGGCCGGCGGCATGAACTGGTTCTGGGAGCACTTCCTGGCGCCCGGCACCGACCGCAAGCAGCAGGAGGTCTCGCCGCTGCATGCCGCCGACCTCGCAGGGGTTGCGCCCGCCTACGTCGTGACCGCCGAGTTCGACGTGCTGCGCGACGAGGGCGAGGCCTTCGCCGAGCAGTTGAAGGCCGCCGGTGTCGCGGTCGAGTTCCATCGCGAGCCCGGCCTCCTGCATGGCTTCGTCACGCAGAAGGGTCTGTTTGACGGCACCGCCCTCGAGCACGACCGGATCGCGGCCGCGCTGCGCAAGGCCTTCGCCTAGCCGTCAGGAGCGCGCTGCCTCGGGGCTGTGGCTATGCGCCGGTGCCTCGGGGCAGCCGAACCACTGTTGCCGCACCGATGTGTGCGTAGCGGTCGGGCATGCAGGTGAGCACGATGACCTGGCAGCGATCGGCTGCGACGGCGAACGCGGCACCGAGCCGCTCGAGCCGGGCGCTGTCCGAGTAGCCGAGCGCGTCGTCGAAGATCACTGGCACGCCGTGGCCGGAGCCGGCCACGGCGTCGTGGCTGACGAGCGCGGCGCAGGCGAGCCGTGCGAGCACGCTCAACTGCTCTCGCGCGCCGCCCGAGAGCGACTCGAATGGCACCGTCACGCCGTCAAGTGTGCGGCTCGTGATCGCCAGCGTGGCATGGTCGAGTTCGACCGAAACGGTCGGGCCGAAGACGATGCGCGCGAACGTCTCGATTTGCTGCTTGAGCGGCGCGACGTAGGAGCGTCGTGCTGCGTCGCGGTGCTCGGCTAGGCGGGTATGCAGCAGTTCGGCGGCGGCGGCACGCCGGTCGGTGAGCGTCTTTGCACGCGCGCGTCGGGCGATCTCGCCAGTGACTGCCGAGAGCTGGTCGGCGAGGCCGGCTTGGCCGCGGGTCTCGAGCACGGCCTTGATGCGCTCGCGATCGAGGAGCAGCTCCTGCTCGGCGTCGAGGAGGCGCTGCCGACGGCCCTGCTCGTTACGCAGGAGGGCCTCGCCGGTCTCGGGGTCTGCTTCGGCGAGGGCGGCGGCGGCTGATGCGTGGCCAGCGCTCGCGGTCGTGGCTGTCGCCTCTGCTTCGGCGTAGGCGGCGTCGAGAGCGTCGTCGGCAATGGTGGCACGGGCGTCTGCCAGCGTCGTATCGGCGAGCGTCTGATCGCGGCCGGCCGCCTCGAGCAGGACTCCGCGCTCGAGCGACGCGGCGTTGGCCGTGCTGTGCGCGTTCTCGGCGCGCCCGAGGGTTGCTGCGCGCCGCTCCTCGAGGCGGCCGGCTTCGGCGACGGCCTCGGCTGCAGCTTCGGCTGCGATGCGCGCAGTGGAGGCG
>CANNRA010000038.1 GCA_947507735.1 Actinomycetota bacterium | reverse complement strand
TGACGGAACCGACCCTGCTTGCCCTTGAGCATGTCCGAGAGCGACTTGAGCGGCCGGTTGCCCGGGCCCGTCACCGCGCGGCCACGACGGCCGTTGTCGAACAGTGCGTCGACGGCCTCCTGCAGCATGCGCTTCTCGTTGTTGACGATGATCTCCGGCGCGCCGAGATCAAGCAGCCGCTTGAGGCGGTTGTTGCGGTTGATCACGCGGCGGTAGAGATCGTTCAGGTCGGACGTGGCGAAGCGGCCACCGTCGAGCTGCACCATCGGGCGGAGCTCCGGCGGGATCACCGGCACGGCCTCGAGGATCATCCACTCGGGCTTGTTCTCGCTCTTGATGAAGGCCGAGACGACCTTCAGGCGCTTGATCGCGCGGGCGAGCTTCTGGCCCTTCGACGTCTTGATCATCTCACGCAGCCACTCGGCCTCCTTGACGAGGTCGAGGTCGCGCAGGAGATCGCGGATCGCCTCGGCGCCCATGCCGCCGCGGAAGTACACGCCGAAGCCGTACGGCGAGCCGAAGCGGTCCTTGAGCTCGCGGAAGATCTGCTCGTCATTGACGACCAGCTTCGGCTCGAGCTCGCGGAACAGGTGCCAGGTCTTCTCGAGACGGTTGATCGACTCCTCGGCCCACTCGCGCGTATCGCCGCGGCGTGCCTCGATATCGATGTACATCTCGCGGATCTTGAGCGACCACTGGATGATCGAGTCGAGCTCATCACGATTGATGCGGCCGTCGGTGCGCAGGCAGAGGTCGTTGGCGACCTCACGCAGATCCTCGTCCGGACCCGACTGCTCGATGACGTCGGAGAGCAGGCCGTTGCCGAGATCGCGGGCCTTCTCGAGGCCCTTGACGTCGACCGACGAGACCAGCTCGACGTCGTCGGCATGCGTGGCGGCCGCGCGGAGCAGCGACTCCTTGACGCGGTTGATGCGCTTCGTCAGCGCGCCCTTGGCCGAGCCCGAGGCGCCAGCAAGCTCCGCCTGGAGCGTCGAGAGGGCGGAGCGGATCTCGGTGGCGGCTGCGCCGACCGTCTCGATCTCGCGCGGCGTGAGCCGGCGGTCGTCGCGGATGGCGGTGTTGCGCACGAGCTCGCGAATCTTCTTCGCATCCTCGTTCGTGACCTTGCCGGAGACCTCGCCGAAGAGGCCGTTGACGAGCTTGCGGGCGTCCTCGAGGGGCGGCTGCGCCTGCTCCTCGGCCCAGTTGGAGAGACCGCGACCCCAGAAGTCGTCGTCCTCGTCGAAGTCGCGCTCCTTACCGGTCGCGAAGTACTCGCGGCGGCGGGCGAGGCGATCCTCGAGCATGGCGAGCTGCTCGTCCCGATCGACGTAGATCCGCTCGGACTCGGCCTTGACCTTGTCCTCGAGGTCTGCGAGGTCGTTCGCACGCTTCTCGCCGTCCACCTGCGTGACGATCGAGGCGGCGAAGTACAGCACCTTCTCAAGCTCACGCGGGGCAATGTCGAGCAGGTAGCCGATGCGACTCGGAACGCCCTTGAAGAACCAGATGTGCGAGACCGGAGCGGCCAGGTCGATGTGACCCATGCGCTCGCGGCGCACCTTCTGGCGCGTCACCTCGACGCCGCAGCGCTCGCAGATGATGCCCTTGTAGCGGACACGCTTGTACTTGCCGCAGTAGCACTCCCAGTCCTTGGTCGGACCGAAGATGCGCTCGCAGAAGAGGCCGTCCCGCTCCGGCTTCAGCGTGCGGTAGTTGATGGTCTCCGGCTTGGTGACCTCACCGAAGGACCAGTCGCGGATCTGCTTGCTGGACGCAAGGCCGATCCGGATCGCGTCGAAATCATTGATGTCGATCAAGTTCTCTTCCCGTCTCTCAGAAGGTCAGCGGGGAAATCAGGCGTCAAGGTCGATGTCGCCGAAATCGGCATCGGCCAGCGGGCCGACTCCGAGCTCGTCGCCGTCTTCGACAAGGGAGTCGTCGTCGATGTCACCGAGGAGCGCGGCGATCGCGGAGGCTGCGCCCCCGACCTCGATGCCCTCACCCTCGATCACCGGGTCGGCTTCCGGCTCCAGGCCGAGACGCAGGCCGGCGGGCGAGAGGTCGATGCCAAGCTCCTCGGCGGCGCGCAGGAGCTCGTCCTCCTCTTCGCGCACCTCGACCTCGCGGCCCTCGTCCGAGAGGACGTGGACGTCGAGTGCCAGGGACTGCATCTCCTTGAGGAGCACCTTGAATGACTCGGGGATCGACGGCTCGGGGATGTTCTCGCCCTTGACGATCGCCTCGTACGCCTTGACGCGGCCGACCGTATCGTCGGACTTGACGGTGAGCATCTCCTGGAGGGTGTACGCGGCACCGTACGCCTCGAGCGCCCACACCTCCATCTCGCCGAAGCGCTGGCCGCCGAACTGAGCCTTACCGCCCAGGGGCTGCTGCGTGACGAGGCTGTACGGGCCGGTCGAGCGTGCGTGGATCTTGTCGTCCACGAGGTGGAGCAGCTTCAGGATGTACATGAAGCCGACGGTCACCTTCTGCTCGTACGGCTCGCCCGTCTTGCCGTTGAAGAGCTGCACCTTGCCGGACGACCAGCGGCCGGTCGGGCGCGACTTGTCGACGTTCATCGTGATGGGCGAGTCGGTGTTCGTCTCGGCCCACTTGACGAGCGCCAGGTCGACGTCCTCCTCGGTGGCGCCGTCGAAGACCGGCGTCGAGATCGGCTGCGGGTTCGGTGCGTTGATCGGTGCGCGCGGGTTCACCGACAGGCGAGCGCCCTTCGGCGTCTCGTCGAGGAACACGCCGTGCGCGGCGGCCCAGCCGAGATGCGTCTCGAGGATCTGGCCGATGTTCATGCGGCTCGGCACGCCCAGCGGATTGAGGATCACGTCGACGGGGCGGCCGTCCTCGAGGAACGGCATGTCCTCCTCGGGAACGATCTTCGAGATGACGCCCTTGTTGCCGTGGCGACCGGCGAGCTTGTCGCCCTCCGAGATCTTGCGCTTCTTGGCGACGTAGACGCGGACGAGCTCGTTGACTCCCGGCGGCAGATCGTCGCCGCGGTCACGCGCAAACGTCTTGACATCAATGACCTTGCCGCCCTCACCGTGCGGCACCTTCAGGGACGTGTCGCGCACCTCGCGCGCCTTCTCCTTGAAGATGGCCCGGATCAGCTTCTCCTCCGCCGTCAGCTCGGTCTCGCCCTTCGGGGTGACCTTGCCGACGAGCAGGTCGCCGGAGCCAACCTCGGCACCGACGCGGATGACGCCGCGCTCGTCGAGGTCGCGGAGCGACTCCTCGGAGCGGTTCGGAATGTCGCGCGTGATCTCCTCGTCGCCCAGCTTGGTGGAGCGGGCGTCGATCTCGTACTCGTGGATGTGGATCGACGAGAGAACGTCGTCCTTGACGAGCCGCTCCGAGAGGATGATGGCGTCCTCGAAGTTGTAGCCCTCCCACGGCATGAAGGCGATCATCAGGTTGGCACCGAGCGCGAGCTCGCCGTGATCCGTCGAGGAGCCGTCGGCCAGCACGCTGCCCTCGAGCACCTCCTCACCGATCGAGACGACCGGCTTCTGGTGGATCAGCGTGCCCTGGTTCGAGCGCATGAACTTGACGAGCTCGTAGTGGTCGCGCTGCTTGCCGTCGGCCTCGACCACGATGTGGTCGGCGTCGATGTCCACGACAACGCCCGGGCGCTTGGCCAGGACGACGTCGCCGGAGTCGATGGCCGCGCGGTACTCAAGCCCGGTGCCGACGAGCGGCGCCTGCGGGATGAGCAGCGGCACTGCCTGGCGCTGCATGTTCGAGCCCATCAGCGCGCGGTTGGCGTCGTTGTGCTCGAGGAACGGGATCATCGCGGTGGCGACCGAGACGATCTGCGCCGGCGAGACGTCCATGAACTCGACGTCCTCGGGGCTCGACGTGACGGCCTCGCCAAGGCGGGAGCGACAGAGCACCCGCTCGTCGAGCAGGTTGCCCTTGCTGTCGGTCGCGGCCGAGGCCTGAGCGATCGTGAACTTCTCCTCGGCGGAGGCGTCGAGGTAGACGATCTCGTCGGTCGCCTTGCCGTTCTTGACGCGGCGGTACGGCGTCTGGACGAAGCCAAACTCCGAGACCGTGGCGAACGACGCGAGCGAGCCGATCAGGCCGATGTTCGGGCCTTCCGGGGTCTCGATCGGGCACATGCGCCCGTAGTGGGTCGGATGGACGTCGCGCACCTCGATCGGTGCGCGCTCGCGGGTGAGGCCACCGGCGCCGAGCGCCGACAGGCGACGGCGATGGGTGAGGCCGGCCAGCGAGTTCGTCTGATCCATGAACTGCGAGAGCTGCGAGGAGCCGAAGAACTCCTTGAGCGCCGCCACGACAGGCCGGATGTTGATGATCGTCTGCGGCGTGATCGTGTCGACGTCCTCGGTGGTCATCCGCTCGCGGACGACGCGCTCCATCCGGTACAGGCCGACGCGGAACGCCTCCTGGATCAGCTCGCCAACGGTGCGCAGACGGCGGTTGCCGAAGTGCTCGTACTCGTCGAGATCGTGGCGGATCGGATCGCGAACGAGGTTGTAGCCGTCGGACGCGAAGTCCTTCGAGTCGCCGTGCAGGCCGAGCATCTCGGGCATCGCGATGAGGTGCCGGACGAGCGAGATGATGTCCTTCGGCGTCAACGTCCGCATCTCGGTGGGAACGTCGAGGCTCAGGCGCTGATTCAGCTTGTAGCGGCCGACCTTCGTCAGGTCGTAGCGCTTGGCGTCGAAGAAGAGCGACTTCAGGAGGTTCCGCGCGTTGTCGAGCGTCGGCGGCTCACCCGGGCGCTGCTTCTTGAAGACCTCGATCAGCGCCTCTTCCTCGCGCGTCGTCGAGTCCTTCTCCAGCGTGTTCAGCAGGTAGACAGAGACGCCCGTACCGCGGCAGCTGCGGCAGCCGCCGGTGTCGGCGAGAACATCTGCTTCCTTGCCGGTGCCGTGGCAGCGCGAGCACGGGAAGAGCTCCTGCATCTTCTCGTTCGACGTGCAGTCGACATCGATCGCATCGATCTGCTCGTCCGTGAGAACGCCCTTGAAGATGTCCTTCAGGCGCTCACCGGTCGGCAGGGCCCGCAGCAGCGTGGTGATCGGCAGCTTGCGCTTCCGGTCGATACGCGCGTAGACGACGCCCTTCTTGTCGATCTCGAGCTCGAGCCAGGAACCACGTGACGGCATCAGGTTCGCGGTGAAGACCTGCTTCGACGCGTCCTTCGGCTCCATCAGGTAGGCGCCCGGGCTGCGCACGAGCTGCGTGACGATGACGCGCTCGGTGCCGTTGATGATGAACGTGCCGTGCTCCGTCATCATCGGGAAGTCGCCCATGAAGACGGTCTGCTCGCGGATCTCGCCCGTCTCCTTGTTGACGAACCGGACCGTCATCGAGAGCGGGGCCTGGTACGTCATGTCCTTCTCGCGGCACTCCTTGATGGAGAACTGCGGATCACCAAAGCGGTAATCGGCGAACTCGACGGCCAGCGTGCCGGTGTAGTCCTCGATCGGCGAGATGTCGTCGATGGTCTCGCGCAGTCCGTCAGCGATGAACCAATCGAACGAGGCCTTCTGAATATCAATCAGGTTGGGGAGGTCGAGGACGTGCTTCAGGCGCGAGAAACTCTTGCGCGCCACAGGCGCAGCGACACGGCTAGACAACGGCGACAGCTCCCTTACGAATAGCGGCTTTGCGGGGCGACCAGAGGCGGCGGCGCACAGTAGAACAGGCGCAGCCCTTCACGATAGCTGAAGGGGACGTGTCACCGCAAGCAAAGAGACGCCCGGACGGCCGTATGACGGTGTGACTCTAGCGGCTCCGGCGGTACTGCTGCCGGAGCTGCGACGGGGGCCGCCCGAAGGACGGCCCCCGATCTGCAGCGAGGTCGTGATCGCTACTTGATCTCGACGGAGGCGCCGGCCTCCTCGAGCTGGGCCTTGATCTTCTCGGCCTCGTCCTTCGCAACGCCGGCCTTGACCGACTGCGGCGCGCCGTCGACCACGTCCTTGGCCTCCTTCAGACCGAGACCGGTGATCGCGCGCACCTCCTTGATGACCTGGATCTTCTTGTCACCGGCGGCGGTGAGGATGACATCGAACGACGTCTGCTCCTCCTCCTCGGCTGCGGCGCCGCCGCCACCCGCTGCGACGGCCGCGACGGCCATCGGAGCTGCGGCGGTGATGCCCCACTCGTCCTCGATCTTCTTCTTCAGCTCGACGAGCTCGAGCACGGTCAGCTTGCCCAGGTTCTCAAAAATGTTGTCGACGCTCATCAGGCTTCCTCCTCAGTTTTCTCAGTGTCAGTGTCGTTGTCGGCTGCGGCCTCGGCGGATCCGTCGGCCTCGGCCACGGTCTCCTCGGCGACAGCCTCAGCTGCAGGCTCCTCGGTGGGAGCCTCCGCCTCGGGCTCGGTGGCCGGGGCGGCGGGCGCCTCGACCGGTGCCGGAGCAGCGACGGCCTTCGGGCCGGCGGCTGCGTCGAGCTGCTCGATGCGCGCATCGATCAGTCCGACCAGATCGGTCAGCGGCGTGCCGATCAGCGCGAGGAAGCCCGTGAGCGGGGCCACCATTGCGCCGAGCGCCTGACCGCGGAGCGTGTCCACGGGCGGGAGCGTGGCAAGGGACTTGATGTCCTCTTCGCCGATGATCTTGCCCTGGAGCACGCCGCCACGGATCGTCAGGATCTTCGTGGTGCGCGCTGCTTCGTTCAGCGCCTTCGCAACGCCAACGGGATCTCCGCCGACGGGCACGAAGGCGATCGCAGTCGGGCCCTCGAGCAGGGACAGCACTGCGTCCGCGCCGGCCGCCTCCGCCGCCCTGCGGGCGAGCGTGTTCTTGGCGACCGCGAACTTGGCCCCGCACTTGAGCAACTCCTCGCGGATGGCGTCGAGCTGCTTATTCGTGAGGCCGCGGTAGTCGGCGACGATCAGGGTCTCGGCGGTCTTGAGCCGCTCCGTCAACTGGTCGACGACGTACTGCTTCTCGGTCTTCTGCACTCCTTCACCTCCTTCGAAACGATCGAGCCCGCACGGCGGCGGGCTCGGGAGGAGGCGTGGGTACGCCTTCCTTGTTCCTGAGCCGCCTCGGCCGGACCTCTGCCCCGTGGGGCTGCCGGCTGTCTGTGGCGACGGGCTATGACGGGTGTACTGCTTACGCGGCCGAGGCCTCTGTGAGCTCCTCGACAATGTCGCGGGTCTTTGCCGGGTCGAGATGGATGCCAGGACCCATCGTCGACGTCAGCGTGACAGTCTGGATGTAGCGGCCCTTCGCGGCCGACGGCTTCGCGCGGAGGATCTCGTCGAGCAGGGCCGCGTAGTTCTCGGCCAGCTGCAGCTCGGAGAAGCTCTTCTTGCCGATCGCGATGTGCACGTTGGCGCCGCGATCGGTGCGGTACTCGAGCTTGCCGGCCTTCGCGTCGCGGACGGCCTTGCCGACCTCGAACGTGACGGTGCCCGTCTTGGGGTTAGGCATGAGGCCACGCGGGCCGAGCACGCGACCGAGCTTGCCGACGACGCCCATCATGTCGGGCGTCGCGATGGCGACGTCGAAGTCGGTGAAGCCTTCCTCGATGCGCTGGCCGAGCTCGGCACCGCCGACGACATCAGCGCCGGCCTCTTCCGCCTCGCGCGCCTTATCGCCCTCGGCGAAGACGGCGACGCGCTGCGTCCGGCCGGTGCCGTGCGGCAGCATCATCGTGCCGCGCAGCTGCTGGTCGGCGTGCCGCACGTTGAGGCCAAGGCGGAAGTGCGCCTCGACGGTCTCGTCGAACTTCGACGTGCTGAAACCCTTGAGCATCTTGATGCCCTCGACCGGCGTGTACAGCTTCTCGCGGTCGATCAGCTTGCGGGCTGCGACGTATGCCTTACCGCGGATCATGAATCCACCTCCACGCCCATCGAGCGCGCCGTACCGGCGATAACGGCCATGGCCGCATCGAGGTCACGGGCGTTCAGATCAGGCATCTTCAACTCCGCGATCGAACGCAGCTGCGCCTGATCGAGCGTGCCCACCTTCGTCAGGTTCGGCACAGCAGAGCCCTTCTGGAGGTTCAACGCCTCCTTGATGAGCACCGCTGCGGGCGGAGTCTTCGTGATGAAAGTGAACGAGCGGTCCTCGTACACCGTGATCTCGACCGGAGTGATCCGGCCTTCCTCCGCAGCCGTCTGGGCATTGAAGGCCTTGCAGAACTCCATGATGTTGACGCCGTGCTGACCAAGCGCAGGGCCGACGGGCGGGGCAGGATTTGCCTTGCCGCCGGGGATCTGCAGCTTGATGACGGTGATGATCTTCTTGGCCATAGGGGTCTCGCGCTCGTCCTAGTCGATCTTCTTGACCTGGTCGAAGCTGAGCTCGACCGGGACCTGACGCTCGAAGATGTCAACCAACACCTTGAGCTTCTGCTGTTCGGGATTGACTTCGACGATCTCGCCGTCAAAGTCGGAAAGGGGTCCAGACGTTACCTTGACGGACTCACCGATGCTGAACTGAACCTGCGCACGCGGTGCGGCAGCACTGGACTGACCCTGGTGGAGGATCTTGTCGGACTCCGCCTTGGAGAGCGGAACGGGCTTGGAACCCGCACCGACGAAGCCTGTCACGCCGGGCGTGTTCTTGACGACCGACCACGCCTCGTCGTTGAGGTCCACGTTCACAAGCACGTAGCCCGGAAGGACACGGCGCTCGATCTGGACCTTCTGACCATCCTTGGTCTCGATGATCTGCTCGGTCGGCACGACGACGCGTCGGAACCGGGCCTGCTGGTTCATGGAGATGATCCGGTGCTCGAGATTGGTCTTCACCTTGTTCTCGTGCCCGGAATACGTGTTGATGACGTACCAATGAAACATGTGTCAGTCAGCTCACTGTCCGAGGAAGACGTTCTCGACGAGGTGCTTGAACGCCTGGTCGGAGACGTAGAGGAAGAGCCCTACCACGAGGCACGCGAAGAGGACGACGCCGGTGCCCTGGATGACCTGAGGCTGCTTCGGCCAGTCCACCTTCTTGAGCTCCGCAACCGACTCCTCGATGAAGCGTCGGGTACCCGCGACCGGCCCAAGCCGCGGCGGGCCCGAACGGGCACCCCCCGCGATCGCCGGCGTGCCCTCGGGCTGGCGCGCATGGGAGCGCGCCTGTCCACCCGTGGGCTCGGAGGCATCGTCGCGGTTTGAAGGCCGCTGCATGGGGGTCTCGGACGTCATGGGAAAGGGGTCAGCGAGTCTCGCGGTGCAGCGTGTGCGTACCGCACCAGCGGCAGTACTTCCTGAACTCAACCCGGTCCGGGTCGTTCCGCTTCGACTTCTCGCTCTGATAGTTGCGCCGCTTGCACTCGATGCAAGCCAGCGTCACTGCAACTCTTACTCCGGATGCCATGGCTTCTTTCTTAGGGTCTACGTGGGTCGACCAAGGTAGCGGCGGGTGGGCTCGAACCACCGACCTGCGGGTTATGAGTCCGCCGCTCTAACCAGCTGAGCTACGCCGCCGCGGCCGCGGCAGTGTAGCAGCACCGAGACGTCCGCATGGTGCCGTATCGTGCATCGGCTGATGACCGTCGAGAGCTGCTGGAGATGTGCCGCTTCGATGGAGTGGCGCCATGGTACCTGGCAATGTCCGCGCTGTCGCTTCAAGCTCGGCTGCTGCGAGGGCGACCCGCAGACCAACTGTGACGCGCGTCCTGCGACGGCGCCTGCGCCAGCCGGCCGGGCGCCCGACGGCTCGGCCAGCGCGACGCCTGTGCCACGGCCCTAGGCGTACGGCCCGGATACGGCGCGCGTAGGCCCGACCGCCTCACGCGCGAGGAGCCTCGAAAGCAGCTATTCGTGGGAAAAGCGTAGGCAGCTCTCCCCCCCATGGGATTCCTACTTTCGTCACCCCGGACACTGACAAAGCCGCATTACGTTGGGCAGGTCAGCAATCGGGGAGACCACGCACACATGCAGCGCAACCGTCTTATCGCCGCACTCGCAGCCACCGCCCTGACGGCGCTGCTGGTCGCGGCAGCGACCTCGGCCAGCGGCCGCCGCGACCGCGAGACCCGCATCGAGAAGGCCGGCATCAGCTCTGACCTCGTGCGCCCGGCGGAGTTCCCGGCCGGCATGCCGAAGGTCGCGGGCGATCCGACCCGCAGCGACAAGAAGTGGGCGACCAAGGACCAGCGCGACCGCGCAGCACGCCGCGACCGCCGCGACGGAGACCGCCGCAACGGCGGCAGCCGCGCCACCGACTGCAACTGCTGGGACCAGTACCCGCAGACCGCAAACATCGACCTGAAGGTGCTGCTGATCGGCGCCGACGGCAGCGAGTCCGGCTTCGCCGACTGGCAGGACACGCTGCGCCGTGAGGGCGTCCCGTACACGGCGATCGTGGCCAAGGATGCGGGCGAGCTCACTGCCTCGACGTTCGTCGACGGCACCGGGAAGGCGCTCTACCAGGCGGTCATCATCTCGAACGACGGGCTCTATTACTTCAACGGCTCCGCCTACGTGTCGGCCCTCTCGGCCGGCTCCTGGGCAGCCCTGCAGGCCTTCGAGACCCAGTTCCGGATCCGCCAGGTCACCGCGCTCGTCTACGCGCAGCCGCAGTACGGCCTGAACTACCCGACCTCCGCCGGCGACTTCGGCGGCACCACCGCGCAGGTCACAGCCGCCGGTAAGCCGGTCTTCGCGAACCTGACCGGCACGATCGTCTACGACAGCGGCTCGTGGGGCTACAAGGCCACACCGCTCGATCCCGCCTTCCAGACGCTCGTCCAGACCGCGGACGGCGCCGCCGTCGTCGGCATCAACACGAACCCCGACGGTCGCCAGGAGCTCGTCTCCACGGTGGCGCAGAACCAGTTCATGACGCAGAGCCGCCTGCTCGACCACGGCATCCTCAACTGGGTCACCCGCGGCGTGCACCTCGGCGCGAATCGCAACTACCTCTCGCTGCATGTCGATGACGCGTTCAACGGCGATGACCGCTGGAACGCCACGACGAACACGACGAGCAACGACGACCCGGCCCAGACCATCGTCATGACGCCGGCCGATGTCGTCCGTGCCGCCAACTGGCAGCGCAGCAGCGGCCTGCGGCTCGACCTCGCCTTCAACGGCGCGGCCGCCCCGCTCTACCCGCAGCTTGCCTCGGCGCTGATCCAGAACCGCCGCAGCTTCGGCTGGATCAACCACACGTTCACGCACCTCAACCTGGACACGGTCGACACGGCCACCAGCTCTGCCGAGATCGCCCAGAACGTGCAGTTCGGCAAGCAGAACCGCCTGCCGTTCAGCCCGAGCGAGATCGTTACCGGCGAGCACTCGGGCCTGAACAACCCGGCCATCGCCGCGGCGTTCACCGACAACGGCATCGCGTTCGCCGGCTCCGACGCCTCCCGCGAGAGCGGCCAGCGGGCGATCGGCTCGGCCCTGACGGTGCCCCGCCACCCGACGAACGTCTTCTACAACGTCGGCACCAGGGCGGAGCAGCTCGACGAGTACAACTACATCTACTACGAGGCCTGCACGAGCGGCTGCCTCTCGGCCCCGGCCACGTGGGACCAGTACGTTGCGAACGAGGTGGCGATCATGTTCCGCCACGTCACCGGCAACGACGTCGACCCGCACTACTTCCACGTGTCGAACCTCGCCGAGGACGGCGTCCTCTTCCCGGTCGTGGACGCCCTGCTTGCGCAGGTCAACGCCCTCTACACGACGCCGATCGTCGATCCGAGCCTGACCGACGCCGGCAGCCAGTGGCAGCGCCAGACCGCCTGGAACGCCGCGCTCGCCGCGGGCCAGATCACGGCCACGCTCAACGGCGGGAGCGTCACGGTCTCGACGCCGGCTGGCCTGAGCGTCCCGGTCACCGGCGTGTCCAACGTCGAGCGCTACGGCGCCGAGCGCTCCGGCTGGACGAGCTCGGACGGCACGCTCCGCCTGCGCGTCGCCTAGCACCACGCTGCACACGCGTTGCGGGGCTCCCCGCCCCGACTGACCACGAGAGCCCGGCCCGCCAATCGCGGGGCCGGGCTCTCGGCGTTTCGAGGCCGCGGTCGCAGTCGCGGTATCGTGGCTGCCGATGGCCGACACGCTCACACCCCCGCGCGAGCGGGAGCGCCAGGACAGCGGCACCGGCCACGGCGACCCGTGGCGCGTGATCGTGCTCAACGACAATCACAACTCCTTCGAAGGGGTCGCGTTCGCGCTGGCGAGCGTGCTGCCCGGGGTGAGCTACGACCAGGGGATGACGATGGCGAACCGGATCCACCATCAGGGCCAGGCTGTCGTCTGGTCGGGCCGTCGCGAGGCGGCCGAGCTCTACTGGGAGCAGCTCGCAGGCAGCCGGCTGACCCTGGCGCCACTGGAGCAGGGATGAGCTTCGACCACGCGGTGCGCGCGCCCGAGCGGCGCGAGCGCGAACTGTGGTTCGCGGTCGCCGGCAGCAAGCTCGTGACCGTGACCGGTGGCGACGCGGGCGGCCCGACCGGCTTCCCGGGGGCGCCGGTGCTGCCCGCGACCGAGCCGCACTACCTGGGCGGCCTCGACGGGGTGCACTGCTTCGCCTACGCGGTGGATGCCGAGCCGACACTGCCGGAGGGCCATGCGGTGAGCGACCTGCGCTCGCTGTGGAGCACCGTCTCGGAGCAGCTGTGGGCCGTGGCCGGCAAGGCCGTGCAGATCGTCGACTGGGACCGCACCCACCGTTTCTGCGGCCGCTGCGGCACCCCGACCGAGCGCGTGGACGCCGATCGCTCGCGCAGGTGCCCCGCGTGCTCGCTGTCGGCGTACCCGCGCCTGGCGCCCGCCGTGATCTGCGTGGTGGAGCGCGGCGACGAGCTGCTGCTGGCCCACGGGACGCGCTTCCCGGCGCCGTTCTACAGCGCCCTGGCCGGCTTCGTCGAGCCGGGCGAATCGCTGGAGGGCGCCGTCGTGCGCGAGATCCGCGAGGAGGTCGGCGTCGAGGTCGAGAACGTGCGCTACTACGGCTCGCAGCCGTGGCCGTTCCCCCACTCGCTGATGATCGGCTTCCACGCCACCTGGAAGAGCGGTGAGATCGTGATCGACCCGAGCGAGATCGCCGACGCCAGGTTCTTCCCCAAGGACGACCTGCCGCTGATCCCACCTCCACTCTCGATCGCGCGGACGCTGATCGACGTCGCCGTCGCACGGCGCGGGTAAGCGATGCGGACGCTCGGCATCCTGGCCCATCCCGGCGTGCCGCTGCGCGACGCCCTCGAGCTCGCCGAGCTGGCGGAGGCCGAGGGGATGGGCATCGTCGGGACAGGCGACAACGGCTACGCCGAGGCGTTCGGCCAGCTCGGGGCCTTCGCAGCGCGCACCTCGCGCGTGGAGCTGATCAGCTGCGCGATCAACTGGACGCGCACCCCCGTGACGACCGCCTGGGGCGCGACGACGCTGGCCGAGCTGGCGGAGGGACGCTTCCGCCTGGGCATCGGCGCGATGCCCGATGGCTGGAACCGCGACTGGCACGACATCTCCTACGAGCGGCCGGTCGAGCGGATGCGCGACTTCGTGACGGCGACTCGGGCCGCCTGGTCGAGCGGGCCGGGACGACCGACCCACCACGACGGCCCGTTCTACCGGTTCGGTGGCGCGGCGGGCTACGCGCGCTTCGACGAGCCTCCGCCCCACGCGATCCCCGTCTACCTGGGCGTTACGCGCCCGCGCATGAGCGAGCTCGCCGGGGAGCTGGCCGAGGGCGTGATCTTCAACTCGGTGCACACCGTCGAGTGGATCAATGAAGTGAACTGGCCGGCGATCGACCGCGGGCTGGAGCGGGCCGGGCGCGACGGCGGCCGCGCCGACATCGACGCCGGCGTGCGTGTCTACTGCGCGATCTCGGAGGACGAGGCCGAGGCGGTGCACCTGCTGCGCCGGTCGCTCGCCTTCTTCCTGCCGGTGCCCTACTTCCACGACCTGCTGCGCCATGCGGGCTTCGGCGCCGAGCTGGAGCGCGGGCTGGCCGCAGTCGAGGACGGCAACTGGGACGCCGCCGAGGCGGCGATGACCGACGAGGTGGTGCGCCGCTTCGCGATCGCGGGGACGGAGCGGCAGGTGCGCGAGCAGCTGCGCCGCTACGAGGGCGTCGCCGACTGGGCGATGTTCAGCGGGCCACGGCGCTACCCGGCGGCGGTGTACCGCGAGCAGATGGAACGGATCGTGCGCTGCTTCGGGCCGCTGTGCGACGGCACGCAGGGGCGGGTCCGGCTCTAGGGGAGCGTGGTCGCGGCGGCCGCGGTGACAGTTGCGGCGGCGGGCGAGGCAGGCGCGGCGGGCGAGGCAGGCGTTGCGACGAGGCGTAGCTCGTA